>DATLHP010000068.1:0-3896 GCA_035539835.1 Bdellovibrionales bacterium | reverse complement strand
ATCGATCACTGTGTGCCAGAGTTTCGTCGCATCGTTGGCCATGTTCAACACGACCAGTATCATCGCTTTTCGGTGGATGCTCATATTCTTCAAGCTTTACGTGAGTTGCATCGGCTTCGTAGCCAGCCAAAGAAATCCGGTAAGCTTCGCTGGATCGTCAAAGATCTTTCGCAACAGGAATGGGAAGTCTTGGCGTTCGCTTGTCTCTTTCACGACATCGCGAAAGGTAGAGACGGGGATCATTCTGAAAATGGGGTCGAGATCGCAGCAAGTGATCTCGGTGATTTCGGAAAATCAGAGAGTTTCATCTCGGATGTTTGCTGGATTGTGAAAGAGCATTTGGCTCTTTCGGCAGCGGCCTTCAGAGAAAATCCGAAGTCGCCAAGAACTTGGAACTCACTGGCCGAAAAAGGAGTCCAGGGAAAGCGCCTGCGCCTTTTGGCGGCTTTCACGATCGTCGACATCCGCGCAACCAATCCGGATGCGTGGACACCGTGGAAAGAAACGTTACTCGACGAACTTGTTCGACAGCTGGAACGGCCAGAAACGAACTCTTTGATATCGTTCGCCACTCAGTTGCGAAAAAACCGACTCGACCCGAGTTGGTCGGAGCGCCTTGAGCCATTTTTGATCGCCGCTGTACCGATGAAGCATTTGATCGATGATATTCGCTCGATCACCAAATCAACCGACGCTAGAAAGCGTGGACTCGAGCTTGAGCCGAGAGTCGTTCAAGCCAAAGGGCAGACTTGGGTTCGATTTCATTCGGCAACCGATCGATCGGGACTTTTCTTGAGTTACGTGAGTCGACTTGCGGCTAGCGGCCTTTCGGTTAGGCATGCTTCGATCCACACCGATTCGGATCTAGGGGTCTATGACTGGTTTGAAGTGAAGACTTCGAAAACAGCGGCGCAAGTGAAGAAGCTTCTTGAAACGGCATCCGAAAGTGCTTCACCGAGACGCTTCGCTGTCCGCTTTGATTCGATCGATTTGATTTCTCAAAGTGATGACGAGTGGGTGATTAGTTTTCGCGGACAGGATCAACAAGGTGCTCTTTTTGAAGCTGCTCGCGTTCTTTTCGAACACGGTTTTCAGATCCGATGGTCGAAAGTCCACACGTGGGGACGACAAATCGACGACGTGTTCGGAGTTTTTCCGCGAAAAGATGACGATACGGTCGATCCGAATCATTCATCGAATCAATTCATTGAGCGCTTAAAGTCTGCCTTATCTCAGCCAAAAGCAGCACTCGCTACGACCTCGGTCTCGATTCTAAAACGTTCATAAAATCATATACTTATAAAGCAGGACCTCGAAATCACTTAAGAATTTCGTCCAGCTCTCAGTCAGTATTTTTTGCTCATGCAGGACCATCATCAGTCCAGTTTTGTGGAGAGAACTAAAACTTTTTTCGGGCAAGGGTTGCGAAATCGAAAAACGTCCGTCAGACTTTGAGACAGGTTGTGGCTATGAATCGGGACGATCGTACCGCGACCGAACGAAACAAAAGACTAGAGAGACGTAAGTTACAAGGCCATTTACTCTTAGCGGAGGGAGCAAGGATGCTCAGAGATGTACTGATTCAAAAGGGTTTGTCGAATCGTGAAGCGGAAGTTGCAGAGCTAGTCTCTAAAGGACTTTCGAACAAAGAAGTTGCAAACCAACTCTTCGTCACAGAAAAAACTGTGAAGTTCCACCTGACGAACATCTATAAAAAGATGAACGTTAAATCACGAGCGCAGCTCATCGTTTGGTGCTTGCCGCACCTCGGATTCGTCGAAAACGAACCGGCTCAACCAACTCGCCCAGAAATGGCGGCTGGTGCAGCAGCTCAATCTCAAGCAATGAACACGATCCCTGCTGGCAGCCAAACTGTCGCTGGTAACGTGACTCCAATCCGTAACAACGATTTCGGCACTGGCACTGGCAATGGTGGCGGAAACGGAAACGGCGATATCGGCGCGTTCGGTATCTAATTCGGACTGTTCTCTCTAGACCCCGCATCGATGACATGAAGTCTAGCGGGTCCGCTGAGAATCTCAAAACCGGAGCTATCAAGCTCCGGTTTTTTTGTCTTAGAATGATTGCGTGAGGTGACTATGCAGTCGCGCCCAGTGTCCGCATCAAGAGTTACGATGACCGAGATGGTTCTTCCGCAGCATACGAATTCGTTCGGCAATGTTTTCGGGGGACAAGTCATGGCTTGGGTCGATATCGCTGCAGCGATCGCGGCACAAAGACATGCGCGTAAGCCTGTTGTCACTGCAAGTGTCGATGCTCTTCAATTCGTGAAGCCTGTTTTGCGTGGCTGGACGATTATGCTCAGAGCTTCAGTGAACTACACGTCAAAGCGTTCAATGGAAATCGGCGTTCGTGTCGATTCTGAAAACCCGATGACGGGTGAAACATTTCATACAGCCAGTGCGTATCTGACGTTCGTCGCTTTAGATGACGAAATGAAACCGACAGCGGTTCCGCAAGTCACGCCTGAGACGGAAGAAGAAAAGCGCCGGTTCAAGGCGGCAGAGATCCGCCGCCAGCACCGATTGGCTCTTCGTAAAATCCCAAATCCGTAATTAGTTTTTGATGTACCGAACGATGGCTGGACGCTCTTCTGTGCAGTCAGGGCCGCCGCCAACTGCTGTCGCGAGGACTTCGAGATCCGAGCGAACGACTTCGGTCAAATCGATGTCGTTTCCGTACTCGAAGCTGAGCTGTGAAGCATTGGCGCCAGGAATCTTCTGTGCATTGAGACTCACGCTGAATTTAGAGCCGCCGTTATTGTCATGTGTGTAGGAATTGCCGTTACAAACCACCACGTTTCCGTTGTTGATGGCTTTCAAGCCAGTGAGCGACTCCATGCTAAAGCCCGCGCCCTGCGAGAGATCATCGCCCTGTAGAACGATACCGCCGGCAAATCCCAGCAATGCATCGCGAGTTGCTTGTGAACTCATCGGGTGGCCTGGGTTGTTGAACCAAACGATGTCGAATCCAGCGAGCAATTCAGGAGTCAATCCGGTGGCATCTTCTTGGAGGAATGTCACATCGTAGCGTTTGAGCAAGACATCGATGACGTACTGTGTGTCTTCTGGGTCTTCGTCATGAGTGGAATGATCCACGACAACCAAGATCTTCGGATTCGTTTTGTGAGACGTGTAGCGAACGACAGATTCAGCAATGAACTGCGCCGAAGCGCCATTCACCACGAGTTGATCGTCGGCCGCATCACCTAATGCCATAAGAATCGTGGTTACTGCTGGCTTTGAAGTGAGCGGAGTCAAATCACAAGAAACGCCTGCACAGAGTTCTGGCGGCTTTTCTGTATCAGGAGGATCATCTGTCGGGTCTTTGTCGTCAGGTAGGCCAGTTGCGACCACAGGCTTTTTACCGGTAACGGTTTCGAATTTCACTGCGCTGCAGTTTTGGAAGAGAAGAACGCCGAGACCCAAAGCCAATGCTGCTGATAACCGTTTTGTGATTGAGCCGCGCATGAATCAGTTCTCCCAAAGTGTGATGAGATCTATTCAATTCAATCTGCGTGCCTATTGAAAGCGATTTAATTGGTTTGGCTAACGATTTTGCTGTCGAACTTGGCGAAGTGGCTATTTAGTTCGACGGCTCAACTTGAGACGGCATTTAGGGGCTCTAAAGAGGAATGCCGAGTGACAGCGAGTACGAGGTGATTTCGAATGGCTCGATGTCTCGTGCGGGCATATAAGAGAAAACGTTGAATCTGAGAGAGCCAAAGCCGACGGCGAGACCGATACCGCCAAAGCCCGTAGGCGAATCGGTGTAACCTTTCTGCCCGCCGCACTCAAAGCTGCTTTCTTTCAGTTGCGTGCCTGTGATCTTGATTTCTTGGCAGCTCTCGCTGAATCCCGAAAATCCAATCACGT
>DATLHP010000067.1:0-12446 GCA_035539835.1 Bdellovibrionales bacterium | reverse complement strand
CCGAAACTTTGAACTCGACGAGTTTGCGATTTCCTTCGGCCTTCAAGACTTTGCAGTCCTTCACCTCTTGAAGGAACTGCGGATACTTTTCGTAGTCGCTAATGATCTTGAAGAACTCAGGAACTGAGCAATTAAAAACTTCGGTGTGCGCTGCACTCGGCATGTGTCGTCTCCTAGAGCCCCCGGCTCCCAAAAAGCATAGGGGTCACGAAGCCTGATGTCACTTTTTCTTGAATAGGGCTTCTGCTGCAGAGCGAAGGTCTTTTGCAACGTCGGCAGCTGAGGCGCCCCCGAGAACTTTTGCTGAGAAATGGTCACAAAAGTTAGAGCGATCTTTCTCTTGAACGCGGTCGGCGCTGGTTTCTTTGCACTCGTTGTAGACCTTTGGATCGTAGTGGCGACAATTCATGCAGGCGTGAACATCAGCGCCACACTTCGGGCAGTCGTCGCGACGCCCCGGCTGGCCGCTGAAACTCATTTCAGTTCCGCACTTATGACAATTGAGTCGGACCTGCGACACCGGACTTTACCATCCCAGTTGACCGAAGCCGCCTGGCTTCGTGTCGAGGCAATGCTCTGCTTCGATATGTCGAATCGTTCCGGTTGCAGAACGCATGACAATCGAGTGAGTCAGCGCGCGTTTGCCTGGCGCAAAGCGAACACCCTTCAGAAGTGGACCCGTCGTAATGCCTGTCGCGCAGAACATCACCGAGCCGCGCGCCAATTCGTCGAGTCGATAGGTGCGATCGAGATCTTCAACACCCATTCGCTTTGCACGCTCGCGCTCTTGCTCATTTCGGAATTTCAAACGGCCTTGGAAATCTCCGCCCATGCAACGCATGGCTGCTGCGGAAATCACACCCTCCGGTGCCCCACCAATTCCGAGAAGCAAGTCGATTCCTGAATCGCGAAGTCCGGTTGCGACCGCTGCCGAAACATCTCCGTCATCGATGAGCTGAATACGAGCACCGAGTGAACGTGTTTTCGCGATTAAAGCTTCATGGCGCGGACGATTCATGATCACGACAGTGAGTTCAGAAACATCTTTGCCGAGAGCCTTCGCAACTTTGCGAATATTGTCTTCAACGGGAGCGTCGAGATCGATAACGCCTTTCGCGGCCGGGCCGGCGGCGATTTTGTCCATGTAGGTATCTGGTGCATGAAGAAAGCATCCTTTTTCCGCAACAGCGATGACCGAGATAGCACCGACTCCACCCGTCGCACAGATCGTTGTGCCTTCAAGCGGATCAAGAGCGATGTCGACCAATGGAGCATCCGGGAAACTTCCGTCACAACCGGCGCCAACTTTTTCACCGATGTAGAGCATGGGCGCTTCATCACGCTCGCCCTCGCCGATAACAACCGTGCCGCTGATACGAACGCTATTAAAAGCCTTTCTCATCGCATCGACAGCAGCCTGATCAGCCGCCTTCTCGTCGCCGCGACCCATCCAACGTGAGCTCGCTAGAGCGGCAGCCTCAGTGATACGCACAAACTCGAGAGCGAGGTTGCGATCCATGGTCCCTTGCATTGATCCTCCTTGAGGGTGCCTTTCAGATACCTCAGACACCTGGTTCCGTCAAAGCAGGTGGCCATACTTCGGCCCATTCTTCTCCGGCAAATTTCTCGCGCGCATCCTGAGTCAAGCGAACCGGTCTCAGTTCGACGTCAAGGGGGACCAAAGTGGTTGAACCCGTCGCGGCAAAAGTCTTCTGCGATGGACTCCAAATCGCATAACGAAACAGCACTTTTGCGCCTTCCATCCGACCCTCAACATATGTTTCGAGGATTTCATCAAAACGCAGCGGTCGAAGATAGCGGACCTGAACGTCGACAACGGCAAAGATCACGTTACCGCTTTCACCTTTCGCGAGAAGCAATCCACGATCTCTTAACCACTCGACGCGTGCTTCTTCGAAAACACGAACGTGATTTGAGTGATGCATTACTCCCATTTGGTCGGTTTCGTAGAAGGTGACTCGACGACGATGAACGAAGGTTTTTTTAGCTGTGTTTTTCACGCTGATTTCTCCGCATTTGTGAACTAACCGAAGGCGTTCGCAACAACGTCATAGCAGATGAAGATGCTGTTTCGAAGAAACGCCTGAATGATTTTGTCTATGTTCGCTTCGCATCAAACTCATCATTCAGCTCATAGTTCGGCTTCTTCTCAATTTGGGGCAGGACAAGGCTTGAGTCCAAGGATGAAGGTCCCGAAGAGAGTACAATCAACAATGGAACGCCTAAAGGAGGCACTTATGAAAGCACTATACTTACGCAAATTAGGTCGAGGTCTTCTCGCCCTCTCAATTTCGCAGGTGCTCCTCCTCGGATGCGCAACGACGAGCCCGAACACTCCAGAGGAGCAAACGCAACTCAACAAGATGGATCAGCGAACTCAACGTGCCGACGCTCGCTACGGTGGTAGCGGAGAATAATGCCGACGCGCTACTAGGCTGACCGCAAGAGCGAGGGAATCCCACCCTCGCTTTTGTCATTTTGGAGCTTTAGTTTTTACGAGAAACTTCGAGACCCTTGAGAACCGAGAACGGAGATTTCACTTCCGCCTCTTCTTGGGTAGCGGTTTCGAAATCCGATTGCAGACGCGCGTGGATTTCATCGACTTCCGCTTTGCGTGAACACTCGCCATCGGCTCCACACATTGGATAGAACGGCTCTTCCAGTGCGATCACTTCGTGAACATAGTCGCCGGCGTCGAAAACATCACCTTTGTATGGAAGCATCGACGGGCCTTGACCCAAGAAATCGACGGATTGGTTTCCGTGAACAGAGTGAGCTTTGCGGTATTCAGTTTCGTCTTCGAAAAGAATTTCGTTGATACGACGATCGATCTTCAAATCGAAGTCGTATCCACATTTCGAGCAAACTTCGCGCGTGCTCGTTCCGATCGTTCCGCGCATTTCGTAGGCGTTGCCAATTGGCTTGATCGTCAAAACGACTTCGTATGGATTTTTATCGATCAAATCGGTCAGAGCGTCGTTGAGCTCGCCAGATTTACGATCGAAGATATATTCGCGACCTTCTTGGGGAATTTCATTGAGGCGGATTTTCATAAGGTCGCGAGAATAGGGCCCCATGACGCACCTGTCAATGCACCCCGGTGGAAACGAAGCGAAGCTCCCCCAATGCAACTCTCAACGGACCTGAATTCTGAACGTCTTACATTCTCCGTTTATGAGGCTAAACCTAAAGCCCAACCTCTGGGAGCAGTGATCATTGCGCAAGAGGTGTTCGGGGTTAACTCGCATATACGAGCTGTTACTGACGGCTTCGCAGAGCGCGGCTGGCTGGCCTGGGCGCCCTCGTTTTTTGACCCGGTAGAACCCGGCGTCGAGCTCGATTATAGCCTCCGATCGGTCGCCAAGGGCCGAGAAATCATGGGTCAGCTCGGATGGGAGAAGCCCCTCCGAATGATGGAAGCGACTGCCACCCGCATTCGCGAACTTCACCCAAACATTCCTATCGCGGTCGTCGGGTATTGCTGGGGTGGAAGCCTCGCATGGCTTTCAGCGACTCGTTTGAAAAACAAGGTCATCAATGGCGCAGTAACTTACTACGGACGACAAGCTCTCGAGTACAAAACCGAATCCAATGGAGTTCCGGTTCTGATGCACTTTGGAGCCAAGGATCCGAGCATTCCACTCGAAGGTGTTGAAGCTTTCAAAGCGCTTCACCCCGATCTTTCGATTCATGTCTATGAAGCTGGGCACGGGTTCAATTGTGATCAACGGGCAGACTTCAATGCCGAAGCCTCAGCTCTAGCATTGAATCGCACGATGGATTTTTTGAACGAACTTACGCCGCTCGCTTAACCGAAACGCGTTCAGGCTGACGAGACGTGAGTCTTTTTGGCGCCGGGGTGGCCGATTCAGGCCTCACTTGAACAAAGCCTGTTTCACCTTCACCAGAAATCAGAGCTGCGAGCTCTGTCATCACCGTCCGCAAGTTCTGACTCTCGACATCCAAACACTCGGCTTGATCAAGAGCTTGCGCTGATGCCGCCGCATTGGTTTGTGACGAACGCTCCATCTGACCCATGGCGGTTTGTGTTTGCTGGACGCCGAGTTCTTGTTGTGTGGTGGCTTCTGTGATCGAGCGAACTTGGCGATCGATATTTTCAATGTTGCCAGCGATATCTACAAAAGCTGCGTGCGCCTCGTGACTAACAGAATTGCCGTCACTGACGCGAGATTGAATCAACTCAAGAGTGTCAGTCACCTTCTGCTGGCTATCACCGAGCAGGTTCTCGATATCTTTTGCTGCTTTCCCGCTATTCAAAGCAAGGTTTCCGACCTCTTGTGCGACGACCGCGAAACCACGACCATGCTCGCCGGCTCGCGCTGCTTCGATCGAAGCATTGAATGAGAGAAGCTGTGTTTTGAAAACGATATCGTTGATGATCGTCGTCTTGTCTTTGATGTTCGCGATCACCGTCGAAATTTCTTGTAGTTGTGCATTAGCGTTTTGAATCGACGTCATCGAAGCGGACATTCGATCCATGATCTGCTTTCCTTCTTCAGCTTTGTGAAGAGCGCCTTGAGATGTCTCGAGCGAGAGCTTCACGCTGTTTCCGGACTGTGCGATCATCGAACGCATTTCTTCCATCGCTGCTGCGGACTCTTGAATTGCCGCGGATTGCTCGACGGTCGATTCTTTTACCTTCCCCGATTCGTCTTTCAATACCGAAGAAAGTCGAGTCACGCTCACAGAGACATCGGCAACTTTCTTTAAAAGTGCATCGAACGATTTCTTTGTCCAAACGAGAATGAAGACCCCCGAGAACAAGCTGACGGCAAAACCAATCAAAGAGAACAACGCTACTTTGACGACGATGTCTTTTCCGGCATCTCCTGTCGCTGATGCTTCGGACTCGATTCTCCCAGAAATATCTTCGAGAGACTCTTCGAGTTTTTCAAAGAGCTCGTCGAACTGCTTCTTTTTCTCGACAGCGGCAATTGTATTTCCCTGTTTCAAAAGATCGATCACTGCAATCGAAGCGGCAGCATAATCTTTGACCGTACTCTTGACGCTGTTTAGATGCTTCAGAGTTTCTTCTGAGAGACGAAGTCCTTCGAGCTTTTCGATGTACTCGACGAAGTTTGCAGATTTCTCTTTCGCTTCTTTCTCGATGTCTGGAAGCATCTCACGTTGATTTTTTAGATCCGAATAGAGAGCTTCGAGAACGACGGCTCGAAGCCCATCGTGCATCATATCTGAATAAGTCAGATACTTTGTCGCAGGCAGTTGCACCTCACTGACGTTTTGCAAACTACCCAGAAGACTTCGCGATTCTACGACTGCCACCCCAACCAACACCGCCTGACAGAAAAGCAGAATGAAGATCAGAAGGAACATTCGGAAACGAAGACTATAGACCTTGTTTTTCATGAGAAATCTCCACGGCAGAAGATCGGAGGGCCGTGATGAGACCTTGATGAGATTTTAACCGTCAGAATGTTAAGTGATTGCTGAGCTGGGTTTCAAACCCAGAAAAAAAGCCCCGAAAAGAAAAAGGGCGGAGGTGGTTTAAGCCTCGCGCCCCAACAGTCTGACCTCCGTGAGATCAGCTCACTGCTTTATCAGCAGCTCGCCTCTTTCACGGTGGTCCATTGACAACTATGACTGTCTGTCATTGGCACCACCTCCTCTCTCGGCCCATACGCCTTACTAAGAGTCTAGCGAACCGAGACATTTGCGACCAATCGATTTTACTAATTCGAGATATAGTTCCTAAATCATCACACACCTGGACCTAAGTCTTTGCTTTGATACTGTCCGCGTTTCTCGACTGCGAATTTCGGCGCAAAATTCCGATGATGTTCTGTAGGGCTATTCGCGAAAGGATCTGCGAGATGGACAAGAAGCAAGTTGAAGAATTCTGCCAAGACGGTGAACGCGCTGATACGTATCTTCGCCAAGGCCGACCACGCGACGCTCTCAAAATCTATCTCGATACAATCGCGAAGCTCGAGTCTCAAGGGCAAATCGATAGCTACTTGATGGCAAAGATCACTCTCGGTGTTTTGCGTTGCCACGTAAAACTCGGCGATTTCAAAAACGCCTACACGATTTGGAACGCTGACGTCGAAGAAGGCCTTTTTGGTATCGGTATCTACGCTCTCGAGAGCGCACAAACAACCGTTCACGATATGATTACCTACGATATGATCTGTGCGTTCCTTCACACCCTTGCTGAAGCCGACGAGCAGGAATCGGCAGCGGCGGTGAATCAGTATCTTTCACGCGTTTGCGAACATGCGATCGACGAAGCCGACCGCAAAACTCTTCGCATGGCAGTCAGCAACTGGAAGCAACACTTGCGCGACATCTTCCGCACGTCGGTGCCACACGATGCAGCCAAGCCACTCATTCATTTCGAACGTCAACTCGGCGAAACGGTAAAACCCGCACCGATCGACTTCCCTCTTCCAACTCCATGGGAGAAACCGCACGACTTCATGGAAATGTCGCGCGTCGTTCAAATGAAGAGCAAACCAAAAGACGGCAAGACTCAGCTTCGTCGCAATCGCGTCGGCTAATTCACTTTGATGGTGTCGGTGTCGGAGACGCCGTCACACTCGGCGAATGAGTTTCGATATAGGTTCGCATTTTTTCGGCGACCTTTTGCGTGATGATCTCTAACGCAAACCCCATCAATACTTTCGGAAGTGGAAGCTCTTTGGCCTCGTAGTTTCCTCGCAAAGAAATCAGCGTCGTTTTCGCATCGATCGATTCAAGAGCGATTTCGCCCTTCATTCCCAAGAAGTGACCCCAAATCACCTCCCACCCGATTCGACTCTTTTTGGCGACATCATCATTGCTCGGAGTAATTTTGAGAATCATCCGCGCCTGATATCTCAATGCTTCAGTGATGACAAAGAGCTCACTTTTTGCCGGATCCCACTTCACTGTTTTGAAGTGATCGCTGACATCCTGCAAGCGCCAGTACTCTTGCGAAAGCTTGAACGCGTGTTCACGACTGCGATTAACGTAGCCCGCACCCGCCATCGCCAAGCGCACATTGCCCTGTCGGTCTTTGACGTCTTCGGTATTCACGGAAACCAAAACAGCACGATCGTCTTTGAGCTTTTTTCGATTGGCTGGCTTTTCCCAAAATGGCTCCGGCAACCGATCAGTTTTAGCCTGTTCACCGAGCGCGAAGGCGGCGCTGAACGTGCAGAACCAAATTGCCAGAGAATGAATGCGTTTCGGAGCCA
Organism: Bdellovibrionales bacterium; assembly: GCA_035539835.1. GTDB lineage: Bacteria > Bdellovibrionota > Bdellovibrionia > Bdellovibrionales > JAMPXM01 > DATLHP01. Next base: position 5,208 of record DATLHP010000067.1, on the reverse strand, counting down.
TGCTTAATGCTAGCGCTCGAGAGCGATTCGGGCCAATGAAATCAGGCATGACCATTGCTCTACACTCCCCCGGGTCGCGAGAAGCGCTCAGTCGGAGTCATTCTGACCTCGATCAATTTCGGAGGAACTATGAAACGAGTTATTTCTATCGTAACGATCGCCGCTGCTGCGATAGCATTGAGCGCATGTGACGAGCTTCAAGGAAATCTGTCAGTTTCGAAGCCGATCGTTTTGAAACTCAAGAAAGACAAAATGCTCACTCTCGCGCCAGGATCGTATTCGACAGAAGTCGAAGTCGATTCGAAAGATCGGGAAATCGAAGTCGAGGTCAAAGTTGGCGAAAAGAAGCATAAAACGAAAATCAAAATTCCAGGGACCGACCCACTACCAACTTACAATGGCTCGCTGAAAATGAGTGCCGCCGAAATCGGACAATCTTTCGATCTCTCTGGAGTGGTCGACACTGAAACGGATGAAACATCTCCGACCCGTGCGACGGAAAGCTGTACTTACTACGTTCGCGAGCGTGTTTGCCACATCGAGAGAGAGCCCGCTGGCCCGAATGGTGAGCCCGGCCGCGAAGTGCGCGTTTGCAACATCGAAGACGTCGCCCACACCGGTTCGCAACATGTCGAGTATCACTACGAAACGACGACGACGACCGGAGACATGATGTTCCTCGAACCAGGAACACTGAACGTCAGCGCACAGTTTCATGGCTCACGTTCCGTGACTCATAAAATCTATGACTACACTGGAGAATGTTTCGGCCGCGGCTGGTAAACTATCACCGAAGGCGCATGAGACCAATGGGCGCAAGAAAGACTTCTTGCGCCAGCATTGACGGTCTCACGTGCTATTTCCCATTATAGAGAATGATCGAACCTAGCCATGTTCCACCAGTCCCGGTTTTAGTGCCGGTCATGGTGTAAGGCCCGCCGGTATTGACACGGTTCGAATTCTCCATCACGACCGAAACGTAGTTTCCGCCCGACAATCCAGACTGTTCGACAATCTGCGCACCAGTCCCGGCGCTCCAAGTGACGGCCGTATCACGATCGTAAAAGATCGCAAGCGCGTACAGGGCACCAGCTGGAGACAAGCCAGTCGAACAAGAAAGCGCACCACCGGTTGTGTTGCCACAAACTGCAGTCGCGTAAACGGTACTCGACGTAGCAATGCCCGAGACTTCAAGGATGGAGACACCCGAAAGCTGAGTCGCTCCACCGATCGTGACCGTTGTCGCTCCAGCTTTTGCAACCGCATGCCAGCATTTCGATGCACCGTAGGTTGAATCAACGATCCATGTGTTCGAGTTGCTGTCCGAAATTGTCGGCGCCGAATAAGGCGTTACCGCACACACAATCAGAATATTGTTCAGTGTTGGCGCGCTTGGATAAGCCACGACCATATTGCCGCTGCTCGCCGTCGCATTCGCATGCTGAATCAGCCAAGGTACGTAACGGAAAGTTTTTGCTAGTGTAACGGTATTACCGCCGACAGTGAGCGCGACGTCCACTGCCGTCGTCGTTTGCGTACCAGCCGGAGTCGTGCAGGTCAGTGTCGTCGCTGAAACCACATTCACACCGGTGCACGCACTGCCACCGACCGTGACGCTCGCGGCTCCTGTATCGAAGCCTTTTCCGGTCAAAGTCAGTACTGTGCCGCCGTCAAAATTCCCCGTCGCCGGAGTAATGCCGGTCAAAGCGAAATTCGATAAACGATAGGTAGCAATCACACCGGTCCACACATTGCCGTTCATCGTTTTAGTGAGTGTAATATTCTGTGTTCCGCTCAGACCCGTGCGCGCATTTTTAGTGGCGAGCGCCGTCGAGTCGCCGTTTGTTGCATCGTTGTTTTGCTCAATAATCGTGTTTGATGCACCTGTTGACCAAGTCGAATTGCCATTCCAGTCTGCGCCGAACGCGACTACTACTTCGGTGCCGGAAGCCACTGATCCCGCTGTTGTTAATGACACCGAAGTCCCCGATCCAGTGCTTGTGCCAGTCGTATCTAGCGCATTAACATTGGTAAGCTCTGCAATCGACAAATTGACGTATGTTCCGCTCGTCATCGCCGTCACTGTCGTTGCGCCGGCGATCGCAGAACTCGCATGCCAACATGAAGCGCTGCCGCCGGACGTTGTCCGCAAGACATCAAGCGCCCAAAGATTTCCCGTATTGTCTAAAATCCACGGAGTGGCGCCCGGATCTGTCAGCATGCATGCGATCAACATATTCCCTGCAGTAACTGAGCTCGTGAATGTCACTGCTTTAGAATTTGCATACGCTGCGCCACTCTTTGTTTGCACAGTCGTCGATGTAGGCAAGGTAGGAATCGCCATGACCGACAAAAGCTTTTGTGCCGCTGTTACACTGGCTTCTACCGCGGCGGTAAAAAAGATGAGCGTCACGATGCACACAAAGCCGAGCTGCTTCACTTCTACCTCAGATCGATCATGCCGTTGCATTGCAAGGTCGACCCATCAAACGACGCACAGGCAAGAACATCGTATTTAGTGGCCGTCGTACTCCAAGTGGGCTGCACGGCTGCAGGCCACTTGAAAGTCGCGCTGAAAGACGGAGCCGTTGTGCTCGACTGCGTGAGTTTGACCACGAAGCTTTGGCCCGCAGCCAAATTCGTTACACCAATTGTGCACGCTCCGCTCAAGGTCAGTGTAAACATCGTCCCAGTCGTCGGATCAATATTGTACGAGGTCGAACAGGTGCCTCCGGCAACAACAGTTTCAGTGACTGCTTTAATCGACGTGGTACCTGTCACTGTCGCCGCCGTCGCAGTCACCGCACCTGAGGCACTGATCGTCACTACGCTTGAACCATTTCTCTTAAAATTAAAGCCGCCGTCCGCACCGGCATTGTCGCTATCAGAATTGAAATTCACGGCACTTGTACTGCCGATGGCATTTGTCGCCATCTTAAAGTCTCCGGTCGCGGCGACTGATCCGTCTTTCATGAAATCGCCTGTTCCCGCTGCCACCGCTGCCCACGTCAACACACCTGAGCCATTGGTTTGCAAAAATTCGCCCACACCTCCATCGGTCGTTGGCAATGTCAGAGTATAAGACGTGAAACCGGTCGGCACAGTGAGCGTCGCTTCTCCGCCAGACGCACCATCTTTCAAGATGAGCGACGAGGTAAACTTAGCACTGCCACTCACAAAATTTCCTGAGGGATCCCGCTTCACAATTGCATTGGCGGAGTTCGCAGCCGTCGCAGCGTTCGCAAGAAGCTCGGCTGCGTGAACATTCGCGGCCGTCGACGTCCCGACAGTTGCAACCGTGAATGCGCCCGCGTTATCCATCGTTACGTCGCCGCCAGGTGAAACTTCAGCAGCAACGTTGCCCGCAGTCCCAACCCAGAGTTTTGCAGACGTGAGAGCCGACCCAACGATCGCGGCAATGCCTGTCGCTGTGAGTACGCCACCTGCAGACAAGTTAAGACCCGTGCTGACGGTGATTTCTTCAACGACACCGTTGCCAACGGCCGCGCGACCCAATAGTCGTTGCGAGGTGACGTCTTGGATTTTTGCATAAGTGACGTTTTTGTCTGTGATCTTCAATGTCGTAACAGCGTTGTTCTTGATTTCAGCTGTATCGACAGCATCATCAGCCATTTTCGCATTGGTGATCGCATCGTTTGCAATTGTCGCAGCCGATGAGCCAGGACCTGAAGCTGTGATTTCACCAGTGAGTGCCGTGATTCCACCTGAAGTTCCGACAGTCTGCCATGCAGTTCCGTTGTACCACTTCAGTTGGTTACTTGCGCCAGAGTCGATAACGACATCGCCGGCAACTGGAGATCCCGGAAGTGCCGTCGGACCAATTCGCATTCCAGCCGACGTTGCAACTGAAGTCGCAATGATTGATCCAGCAGAGAACTCACCAGCTGCTCCACGTTTTACAATCGCGTTGGCTGTGTTCGCAGACGTTGCTGCATTCGCCAGAACTTCAGCAGTATTGATGTCAGCGGCATCAGAGCCACCGACTGTTGCAACAGTGAACGAACCGGCGTTGTCCATTGTTACATCGCCAGCAGGAGTCACTTCTTGCGCATCATTTGATCCATCACCAACCCAGATTTTTCCGTTTGTCAGGGCTGAACCAACGATGGCCGACAAACCTGTTGCCGTGAGCGCACCGCCCGCAGACAAGTTAAGGCCTGTACCGATCGTGATTTCTTCGATCACACCAGCAGTACCGGCAGCACGACCCAAGATGCGCTGAGAAGTCACGTCTTGGATCTTTGCGTAATTAACGTTCTTATCCGTGATCTTCAATGTCGTAACAGCGTTGTTTTTAATCTCAGCCGTATCGACAGCATCGTCTTGAAGTTCAGCATTGCCGATAGCGTTATCGGCCATCTTTGCATTCGTGATCGCATCGTTTGCGATCGTCGCAGTCGATGAGCCTGGGCCTGTTGCCGTCACTTCACCTGTGAGTGCAGTGATTCCACCCGATGTGCCGACGACCTGCCACGCAGAGCCGTTGTACCATTTTAGCTTATTGCCATCACCAGAGTCGATTGCAACATCACCTGTCGCCGGAGCTCCAGGTAGCGCCGTTGGATCAATGCGCACACGACCTGTCGTGCGTATTGAATCCGTGATGATATTTGATGCACCAATGTCGTTTGCACTCAAATCATGTGCAGTGATGTCGTTAACAACGATATCATTCGCACTGAAGTTACCTGCACCGTCACGAAGAACGATCGTGTTATTCGTCGCTGCATCCGTTGCCGTCGTTGCGGAGTTAGCAACCTTCCCTGAAGCAGTGAGTGTTGGAATATCAGCTTCAACAAGTGTGCGGAACGCTGGAACAGCATCAGCACCTGACGCAGGACCCGCAAAGACCTTGTTCATGTTCTGCGCTGTGAATGCGTCTTGTTTTCCTGAGAAGGTTACGAAGTCAGCGTTATCCAGGTAACCATCTGTCGCCGCATCAGCTTTTGAAATCGTGAGATCAGGCGTTGTTCCGCCGTTTGTCACACTCAACGGAGCATTGGCAGTAACGTTCGTAACTGTTCCACCTGATCCCGTCGCATTGATCGTGATTCCACCGGCAGAATTCGTAATCGAAACTCCCGTACCGGCAGTCAGCGTTGCTGCAACTGGTGCTGCACCTGTTGAACCGATCAGCAATTGACCATTGGTCATTGCTGCGGCTTCAGTGATCGAACCACCACTTGA
>DATLHP010000066.1:0-8810 GCA_035539835.1 Bdellovibrionales bacterium | reverse complement strand
TCACGACTTGCAAGTGCAATTCCATCGACGCGTGTGACGAGGGTGTTCAGTTTGCTTTCGATTTGCTGAGAGGTGTCGGTCAGCCGAGCGTGAGCAAGATCACGAACGATCGGCGCAATGACGAGCGAGTAGGTACTCACTGCAAATACAATCAGCGTCACGAGTGTGACGACGAAGGCGCCGACGATCAAGCTTCGGCGCATACTGAAGAAATGACGAGATTCACCTGGTTTCATGAAGAGACGCCATTGTTCGCTATACCAGGCATTGGCGCAATAAAAATTAAAGCTGTTTAGGCGCTGATGACGTCTAGCTCGAGGCGTGGCGAAATGCTTCCGACGACGATGCCTTCACGTCGTGCATCGATTTCTAAAACCTCGCCTGGTTTAATCACATAGTCGCCACCGTCACCAGTGGTTGTGATCCACGCAACGCCTTCCCGGCAAACAAGCGAGAGTTTGCGATGCTCGCGATTGTCGATGCGTGTCGTTTCTCCGTTTTGAATCGAAATGTGATCTGACTTAATGGTATTCATACAAACATCGTATATGCTTAATTATGTTAATTGTATTAAGCATTTCGATGAATAGGAGATACGAATGGCATTAAGCGAAAAGCCGTTGGCAACGGGGTCCCTGGACGGGGTGGACTTTAAAATTCTTAAGTTATTGTCTCAAGACTCGAAGATGGCATTCGCCGAATTGGCCAAGAGAGTGAATCTCACAGCGCCTGCTATTCACGCGCGAGTAAAAAAGCTCGAACGCTTAGGTGTTATCAAAAAATATCGCGTTGAAATCGACTACGAGAAAATCGGTCTTCCTGTTACAGCATTCATCAGAATTCAAATCGGAAAATTGAGCTGTCGAGATGCTGGCAAGAAGCTGATGGAGTTCGATGAAGTCGAAGAATGTCATGCCGTTGCGGGTGAGGATGATCTTGTCCTGAAAACGCGGACGGCGACGCCCCTCGAGCTTCAGAATTTGCTCGATAAGATGAAAACGAAGGGTCTTGTCGAAAAGTCGATTTCGGTTTTTGTGCTTGAAACACATTTTGAGAGACCACGAGCGTGTTAACGCGACAATTTGTCACAGTAGCAGTGGCTCCCGTTCTCGCAAGGACGGCGGGTCTTGGTCGTTGATCGATCGGTCTGATACTTTCAGCCCATGAATCGACTTCCACATATTCTGACTACGGTCCGGAACATGAGTGCTGTTGTGATCTTCGCTCATGGCAGCGGCAGTAGCTATCAAAGCCCACGGAATCGACAGGTCGCTCAAACTCTGAACGATGCTGGATTCGGAACACTGCTCTTCGATCTGCTCACGGAAGCTGAGGCTCTGGATCGCGCGAACGTTTTCAATATTGATCTTTTGAGTGATCGCCTGATAGCGGCGACAGAGTGGGTTCGCCAAGAACTCAAAGACATGTCGATTCCCATTGCGTACTTTGGCGCAAGCACGGGTGCAGCTGCGGCCTTAGTTGCGGCTTCGCGCCGTGACGACATTTTCGCCGTCGTTAGCCGAGGCGGCCGAGTTGATATGGCGGCTGAGAGTCTTGAGCGGGTAAAATGCCCAGTTCTTATGATTGTCGGCGGGAATGATGAGACGGTTTTGACGCTCAACGAACGAGCTCAGGCTCGGCTACCGCATTCACATCTCGTGATTGTTCCTGGTGCCAGCCACGTCTTTCCTGAGCCGGGTGCTCTTGAGCAAGTTGCAGAACTTGCTCGTGACTGGTTCTCTCGTCACGTCGAGGTTGAACTTGAAGAGAGTTCGATTTTAGTTCCGCACTAAGCGGATTTGTTTTTAATCACGAACGAATGGTCGAAATAAATCTTTTTCGATTTTCCCACACAGCGCGTGCGAATGTTGACGGTTCCTGGCGTCGAAGCATCGCTTTCTACGAAAACGAAATTGTTCTGCCAGATACCTTTGCCGAAACGGCGAGGGTTCGCATCACCGCGATTGGGTGTTCCTGGAAACGTTGTGCTGTGCATGGCGCTCGAAGTGATCTCAAGTGATTGATAGCCGAGGATCGGCGGTTCGATCGTCATCAGCTCCGTAAAGTGAACATCGCCTGAGCAAAACATCACAGGCGCTTTCGCTTTCGCTAGGCGATCGAGCACGCGTTTGAATTGGAAGGGATGATTGCTTTCCATCGATTCTTTTTTTCGATAGCCGCCGAAGAATTGGCTGCCGTTCATGAGCCATACGGGCTCAGTGCTCGCACCGATCTCGTCGAAGAGCCATTTCTCTTGGTCTTCGCCCCAATGGAGTCCATTGGTAACTTCGAGTGGATCTCTGAAGTAGCGATCATCCATCAAGCAGAAGCGATGACCACGAATCATCAGCATCGATGAAACGCCCGGGCCATTCTTTAGGCCTCGTCGTTGTTCGGAACCGAAAAAGGCTTTGAAAGTCGTGTAGACATCTTCGCGCATAGGATTGGTGCGATCGCCGTTTCCTTTGCCATAGTCATGGTCATCCCACGTGGCGATGAGGGGAGTGAGGCGTTTCCACCAATAAACGTCGACTGTGTCGCGTGTTTCAAAGTTTCTTTCCCAGTGGCCTGGAAGACTGCCGTCCGAAGACCAGTCGGCGTAACAAGAATCTCCGATCAAGAAAATGATATCTGGTTTCATATCGTAGACTGATTGCCAGATTTCTTTCTGTCCCGAGAAAAGATCGTGCGTGCATGAGCCGACCACGAAATTCAAACGCTTACTTTTTGTGTCGAGTGCCGAGAACTCGCGTGAATCAATCAATGCGTTGGTGCGCACATCGCGCACTTCGAGGATGTATGTCTCAGCTGGTTTCAACCCATCGACGACGATATGATCAATCGCACGCTTTGTGGTGAACGGATTCGATTCCCGAGAGAGAACGGTGACCCTCTTGGCTGCGCCGGCTTTGTCGCGTGCGATGTACGCAACCGGGCTCGCAGTGTCTGCGACGATGCGAAATTGTGCTGAATCATCGTTCGTATATGTCTGAAGAATCGGAAAACCGACTCGTGCTGCTGATTCGGACGTCTTCGGAGTGATCGCTACAGCGGTTGCTACGGCGACCCCGGACTTCAAGAAATCTCTACGCTTCATTCTTAAAGGCTAACAGTCTCAATTAGCGCGCTAATAAGCCTTTTTGGTCTGGTGTCCAAAAGTCCAAGGCTAACTATCGTATCGTCGGGTCCATAGACTCGACGAATGGGAGGAATCGTCTCAAGAAATCATTCAGAACAAGTGCCGTTTACATAGATGTGCGATCCAGGCACGTTGGCCGAGAAGCTATAGTCCGTGCAGCTTCCGTAGATGTACTGTCCGTTTGAGAACGACGTTGCAGAGAAACTTCCGCCGTTTGAGCAGCGTCCATTCCAGTAAATGCTTGAGCCCGGAACGAAGGCAGAGAAGCTTCCGTTCATACAGCGACCACTCACGTAGTCACCGTTCGTGAATGCGGAAGCAGAAAAACTAATTGAGTTTGTGCATGACCCATCAACGTATTCTGACGAGCCTGGAACGAAGCCTGAGCAGTTTCCGCCGCTGCAGCTGCCGCTCACGAAGCCGCCAGACATGAATGCTGTTCCGTTGCATGATGCGACTTCTGTCGCGGGCGTTTGTGACATTTCAGCAGAAGCAATCGATCCCAGCAGAAGAACGAAAACCGGAAGTAGAATGGACATGGTGGTCTCCTCGAAAAGCCGTTCAAAGCGCACATGTAAAGTGAATCTCGCGAGTGGCAAAAAGGCAAGCTTTAGCAAGCAGCAGACATAGCGTATTCTGCATCGGCAGCGGAGGGTTTTATGGCAAACGCATGGATCGCAGGATCGACGGGACTCGTCGGGGGAGCCTTGGCCAACGCGCTGGCGCGCAAAGCCCAGCACGGCCAGGTCAATCTATTGGTGAGAAAGAACACGGCTGGATCGCCGCTTGCGATTTTGCGTCAGGTTCCTGTCGATTTTGAACGACTCGATTTCGACGCCCAAACCGGTGATGATTACTTCTGCGCACTTGGAACCACGATTAAAAAAGCGGGGAGCCAAGAGGCCTTTCGTCTCGTCGATGAAACTTACGTCGTTCGTTTCGCTGAAATCGCGAAGCGACAGAATGCGCGCGTTCTCGTCATCGTCTCTGCTGTTGGCGCTGATCCTCTATCTCCGATTTTCTACAATCGAGTAAAGGGTGAAATGGAGAGCAAGATAAGAGCGCTCGGGCTTCGCTCAGTCTATGTACTGCACCCGTCATTGCTCCTTGGGCATCGCAACGAGTTTCGGCTCGGAGAAAAAATCGCCGAATTGGCCGCTCCGGTTTTGTCGCCTCTGTTATTTGGATCGTTTGCGAAATATCGGCCTGTTCAAGCCGATCGTGTGGCAGTGGTAGCGATCGAATGCGCAGCCAAGGCAGAGCCCGGGTTTCACATCGTTGAACCGGTCAGATAGAAATCAGAGTTTTCCGAGTTTTCTTAAAGCGGCGGCGCCAAGTAAAAGCTGGCCTGGTGTGCAGCTATTATTCTTTGCGTGAGCGATAGGGGTGAGGCTCATTGAGCCTTCAAAGACCACGCTGGTTTTCTTCAAATGTGCAATGGGAGTCATGCCGAATTCGCCTTCGTAGGCGACTTTATCAGACTCTTTGTGAGCAAGGGCTGTGTACCCATACTCGCCTTTGTAGATCACGTTTTCGTCGATGTGGGCGAGAACCGAATACGAATATTCGCTATCGTAAAGTACCTGGCCGCCGTTTTCGAAGTGCGCGAGCGCTTCGAAGCTATATTCACCTCTGTAGATCACGCATTCAGCCGAAGCCTGGCTGGCTGAGATCAGAGTCATCATAGCGACGAGTAAACGGAACACGGAGCCTCCTTAGATGGGCCCCGTTTGTATGCTTTATCAACTGTTTTGGGGCAAGCCCAATTCGGGAGGTCTGCATTTAAACCAAAAACAAAAGGCATCGACTTGTAGTCGATGCCTTTCAGGGGTTTTAAGTCGTTACCGCGGGATCAGTATGAGATCTGCCAAGACTTCTGAACTTGGTTCGACCATTTCACTGAGCGAGTCGTTCCTGAGGTCGAGAGCGAGAACTGACAGTTGCGGCCATCCGTTGTCACATAGCTACCGTCGGGGATGAACGAGAAGCGCGTGTTCTTGCCGTTCGCGTTTTCAGAGAATGATGCCAGAACTTGGCCGTTGCTCAGTCGCAAGAGAGCCTCTGGGTAGCTGCCGTTGTTTCCGCAAGGGTAGATCACGTCGACCGGTGCGTAAGCCGGCAAGATCGCGTCTTCTCCGTCCTCGCCATCTTCTCCGTCTTGACCATTCTGACCGTTTGTTCCGTTTTGTCCGTTGCACAGAGTGATCGCTTGTTGGTTCGAGTCTTGTGCCGAGTAAGTTCCGCTGCGGTCCGTGTCGAGCGCCATCAAGATATTCGAACCTCCAGCAGGGCATTGCTCAGGTGACGCAGCCACTGTTTGGAAGACCATGTCGTATCCGTTGCTGCCAGCCGCGCCAGCAGCTCCGGCCGCACCATTTGCACCATCGCAGAGAACTTTTGTGCTCGCGATTTCCTCCGCGTCGAGAATGCCGTCGCGATCCGCGTCGAGACCAGAGTCGATTTGAAGTCCTGACAAAGACGAGCAAGCTTCTGCGCTAGTTTCAACTCGAGTGAGCGAGAAGGCTGTTGAGTAGCCATTTGAGCCGTCTTCACCATCGGAACCATTTGATCCGTCTTCGCCGTTACAGACGATTTGCACGTTCAAAACTTCTTCTGATTCGTCGAGAACGCCGTTTGAGTTTTCATCTGAATAGACACTATAGACGTTTCCGCCGCCTGTGCATTCTTCGTCAGTCGCTGCAGCGACGTTGATGCCGGCAGAGTAGAGAGCTTCGAGAGTGCCTGGAACGCCTTCGTGTTCAACGACGGTTTCTTTGACTGTGCATGCCCCGAGTGAAAGCGTTGCTGTGATTCCGAGAATGATCTTCTGTGTGCGTTTCATTTTGGCCTCCCGACCGTGTCCCCTGTTTGGAGACTGATTGAGCAAGGAGGAAGCCAAGAGGGCGTATTTCTCAGATCAAACAATCGCGATTCCAGCGTTTCAGTCTGAGAATCGTGTTTCAGAGAGAGTCACAGTTTTCTAACAGTGTCGTCACTTTGCTTCGCAGATGATCGGAACGTGAACATCACGTTCCGGATGTGAAGAATGGAAGTGGATCGTTCGCGATGCCCTTGATGGCGCTGTAGTTTGTTTCTGCGTAGCTTCCCCAATAGCCGAAGCCGTTGGCGTCGCCTTCTTTGATGTATTGGCTTTTTTGAACACCCATACCGGCCATGGCGGAAACGAGGAGCTGCTTCATCGCGTAGCCCCAATCTGTGACAGTTCCGTTTCTTGTGGATTGTCTGTGAACGTATTGAATGAAGTTTCCGGCTGTTACAGTGCCGCCGAGCTTGCCGAACGTGACAACGGGCAGGTCGCGGCCTGAATGAGAACGACGCTCTGAATGCTCGTTGATCATAATGAGAAGGCTGTTGTCTAAGAGTGAGCCATTGCCGGATGGATCCGGAAAGCCTTGAAGCTTGCGCGCAAACTTCGCGATTTGTTTAATGTACCAGCTTTGCCCGTCGGTGCCTTCGTTGTTGATATCGTCTTCCGCGTGATGCTGGAATCTCTGAGAAAAGAGATTGCCCGCGAGTGAATTCATAACCATCAGCATTCGTGATTGGTCACAGGCAAACGCGAGCGTCGCCATTTCGAAAATGTTGTCATAGTACTTTTCTGGCTTTGATGTTTCAGGCGTCGTGCGAGCGCCGGCCTTGAGCTGAAAATCCGAACTCGGTTTTGAGCAGACGGTCGCCGTCCGCTTCAGATTCCTTTGAAGGTCATCGATGCCAGTGATGAAGCGATCGAGCATCAGTTTGTCCTCGCTCGAGATGCGACGATGGTTCTTCAAATTGCCGAGATCTTCGCGGATTGAGTCGACCACGAGCAACTTTCTTTGCTCGATGGGCGTGCCGCCAGAAGGTACAATGAGTCCACCGAAGATTTTGTTGAATGCGTTTTCGTCCCCTTGAAGAAAGGGCTGAGGCAAGGGCGTACCATCGGCAGCTCGATCGACTGACATTGTTGAGTCGGTCGCGGAATATTGAACGATTCCCGCGCTCATTCGCATCGTTGGAAGTTGACCTGCGAATGACGCTTTGAAAGCGGGCGATTGCTCGACAATCACATCGATGGTTTTGCCGCAAACTGGGATACGGTTGTTGTGGCCGTCAGAAACGAACTCTGGAACGCCGGCGAACACGCCATGCGTGTGCACGGTTTCTTGCATGAAGTCGAGGCCTCGAAACAGGTTCATCTGTGAAAGCAAATCGCTGTAACTCGAATCAACGACGAAAGAGACAGGCTTTGGAAGGCTCGCTAGAGACGCGTATTTGATCCCTGACTTGTGTGTCTTCATCAGTGAAGCAACGGTGGCAAGGTCTGGTCGCAGATACTTTGTGTGCATCCCATATTCCATCGGAAAGAGAGCGAGACGGCGATTGGCTTGCACAGCTTGAGCGAGGGCCCTTGGCAGCATCGAAGTGAGAACCGGTAACATCAAAAAATGTCCGCCGACGCCCATGAGAAATTGGCGTCGTCCAAAATATCGGTTATTGATTCCGTCGCTCATGCGTTGATGCCTTCCTTATTGAATTCGCTTCCACTGAGTACCGCGATTCACGGCCGCGTTGACGAATGCGTCGAGAATGCTTCCACCGTTTGTCTGGAGTGGTTCGGCCGTATGATTCAGATGACAGCCGTCGCGTTCGCCAGCGTCGCGTTTTTGGACGAATTGATAGATGTTTTTCGCTAAACAAGCTTGTCCCGATGGCGAGTTTGAAACCCACTCAGCAAGCTGAGTCGGATTCTCAGCGGCGATCGTGCGCCCACCCCAGATCGGCACCTCCGCTGAGGTATTGAGCGGAAGAGTTCTCACGAATTGCGCGTTTTTATCGTAAATCTTTTCTGAATTTCGCAATCGACCGAGAGAATCGAAAACTTCGAATGCAAATCCAGTTGGATTGATGCCAGCGTGACAGCTGATGCATTGCGGTTCTTTTGTCATATGAGTGACGAGGTTGCGGGTCGTCATCGCTTCGATCTGATCTTCCGTCAAATTTGAAAGATTTCTTGAGTTGATCACGTCTTGTGAAGGCGTTGGAAGATTTTGGCAAAGAACGTGTCGACGGAAGGCAACACCACGTAAAATGATGTTTGAGCGCGGCGTTGAGGAGAAGAGATATGAGAGGCGGCTCAGAATTCCTTCGCGCCCAGAAGAAAGTACCGCCGGAACGGTTGAAACAGGAGCGTGCCCGTAGATGGAAGCAAGACCTGTATGCTTCGCGAAAGAAAGTCTCGATGTCATCAGATCTTGGTAAGTGCCTTGTTGCTCGAAAATGATGTAGTTCAAGAACTCATCGATCTCGTCGAGTGACGCCTTGGCGAGGCCCGCCGTGTTCAGTCCGGCAACGAACTCGGTACCAAGGTTCGTGAAGTCGAACTCTTCTCGCAACTCGAGCCATGAATAGAACATTTGGCGGATCTTGTATTTTCCTCGCTCGGTTAGAGCGAGTCGTTTCGCTTCAGCACGCAGAGTTTTCTCGTCGGTGATTTCTCCGCTGGCCGCAAGAGCGAGAAGCTGATCGTCTGGTGTCGAATCGGTGAGATCAAAAGCGATTTTCGATGCAAGTTCAAAAGGGGTCAGTTTGAAAACCGACTTTGCGTCTGCACCATCGCCGAATTCCCAACGAATAAGAAACTGTGTCGAAGATAAATGAAGCGCCAAAA
>DATLHP010000065.1:0-14217 GCA_035539835.1 Bdellovibrionales bacterium | reverse complement strand
CCGTTTTTCTGATGTCGATTTATCAAGGCCGTCTTCGACGAGTCCAAAATGCAACTCTTCTCCGTTCGTTTCGACGAGATCGAAAACTTGGTCTGGATTTGCAATAGGGCAATTGGCTTGCCCAGCTTCCGAGGTGACGTCTCGAGCTTCATTGACCGCCCAATCATCGATTCCACAACCCGGTGTGATCGGGTTGTTAAGGAGATCGACCGTATTCTGGTTTGAAACTTTGATTTCGACTTTCAAGAAATTCATATCGAGGATGTTGTGACCATTGTCATCTTTGGGTCCGACGTCGACTGTTCCAGAGTAGCGTGCTTCTCCGACAAGGTCGCTGCACGAGTCATCCGAAAAAAGCTCGGTCGTCTTGGCGACTTTCTCTTCGAAGTTGAAGATGAGTCGTTGAGAGCGAATTCCCGCGGCCTCCCAAATGAGTCCCGTTTTGTCGCAAGGCGACTCCCATTCTCCAGCCATTTGCGCGCTCACTTTTTTCTTATCGAGTTCATCTTCGATATGTTCAGCCGATTTTGCACAGCCCATGGTTGCGAGCAGCGAAAGGGTGAGTAAAGCAGTTGTTCTTGAATTCATCTGGCCCCCATTCATTGTTGGTTCGTTTTAACGCAAGCGCGGAGGGTCATGGTTGAAAGCCACGCGACAATAACTCGCAGAATGGTTGTGTTTCGTAGAACTGTCTTAAGAGTCTGCAAACCCCGTATTGGCTCAGGTCGTTCAAAATTTCGACAGCGATTAAAGGTGAGCGCGAATACATTCGGCTAGGTAAACGGCACTAGCCTTGCTCTGTCAGCGCCTATGCTGATGCGTTTAGTTCTCCAAAGCTTTCTCGGTTTAGTTCTCGCGCTCTCAACGGCTCAAGCCCAAGAGGCGAGCTTATGTTCGCATTCGATTATGACGCCGATCGAACGCGTCGGTTATAGCCATCCGCTGTTTCCGATCATCGAAAATATTGTTCGTCGCCGCTACAATTTGACTGTTCTTGGAACTCAAGACGTTGCCTCGCGTGGTCGTCGCGGCATTTTGTTTGTCATGAACCACCCCTCGTTCAGCGACCCGGTTCTTACGACGATTGCGCTTCAGGAATTTCAACCTGCACCCATCATGTCGATGGCAGTAGCCAATCAGCCAGGGCTTGGCCCGGTCATTCGCTATGCGACCGACAAGATCAATACGATGTACGTCCCAAAAGGAGACACAGGCATTAAGCGTGAGCAGCGTAAAGCGATGCTCGAAGCCCTTCTACAAGACATCGCAGAACGTCTTGAGCGTGGCGAGAACGTCATTCTATGGCCAGCCGGTGAGTTGATGGAGTCAGACCGCTCCGTGCTCGGTAATAACCGTATGCTGGCCGACATCATCGAGGCAGCACCAAACGCCCGTATCGTTTTGGGACGCACTTCTGGTTTGTGGGGAAGTTCTTTCGGCGGAGTCGCAGCACACAAACTCGATATGGGACGTGCGGCATTGAATGCGGGTATCGCAATCGGATCTAGTTTCCTACCTGGAGAGACTCCGCGCCGTGACGTCGGAATCGAACTCTTCGAGCCAAACGATCTTCCTAGAGACGGTGGTCGCGCGGCGATCAATGAGTACGTCGAAAACTGGTACAACGAAATTGAGCAACCGCTCATTCGTGTTCCGTACAGCCAGTTCGGCCGTTAACGAGCGAATTCCTTCTGAAGAAGCTTTTTGAAGCCGGTCGTGTTTGTAAGCCCAATGTGGCCGCCCCATCCGGTGAAGATCACTTGATCTTCACCAAGCCCTGTCGCCAATGAGTCGATCCAGTTCTCATTCGTATTCAAGAAGTCGTCTTGGGATGTCAGGATTCGAATGTTCGAACGCTGTGCGCTTTCGGTGTTCGCCAACCAAAAATCCAGCTTAGACGCCTCGTCGTTTTGATCGAGCGCCGATGCATATCGTGGCGTGTAGCTATTAATGAACCTATTGAAGTCGAGATCTCGGGTGTAGACGGCCGCGAAACCTCGAATCGATGCGACTGATCTTGCAAGCTTATCAAGACCGACCTTGAATGCTTCCTGAGCGATGGCTCCGGTTGCGCAATGAATGTCTTGAGACGTCGGTGCGCTAAGAACTTTTCCGCGTAGAACGCGGATCTTGCTAGAAATCTTCTTGTAGTGTGCGCGGCACTGACTCTCGTATTCCGCTTTGGTCGTCGTGATCATGTTGTCGAGAACGGCGATCCCACCGACCAATGAAATCGGAGGCCAGAGCAGCGTTGCTCCGCCCGTGAAGAGCGGTTGAGATGATTGAGAGTCTCGCGCGTAGGTGACGGCGGCCGAAAATGCGCCAAGGCTTTCGCCAGCGATATGAACCTCAGAAACGCGTCTTGCTCCGATTTGCTGAATCGCCCAATCGGTGAGAGCGACGACAGCATCGGCTTCATCAATCGGATAACCATGGCGTGGAAGAAAGTGGGCCTTCTGAAACGATTGGCTCCATGTGTTGGGAATCGTGAGTACGTGATAACCCATACGTGAGAACCACGAAAGAATCGCACGGGCAGCCCCATTGTTGCTGTCACCGAAAACACCTGGAATGAAGACGATGAGCGGTGCTTTTGATCGATGCTCGTAAAGATAAACCGGGACGTCTTTGGCAAAGAACTCTGGCAATTCTGCATTGGCTCGGTAGCTCTCGAGGCCATGATAGCTCTTTAGCTCACGTAGGCTTCCGCTCCAGAGCGTGGCAAGGGATGCGCGCTCAAGAGCTGTCATTTCTTGTTGGCTCGGAAATTCAGCGAAGGTTTGGTTAGCGAACTGAATGGACTCGAGTTTCCAGCCGGCTTGGACAGTAAAAGAGAATAAAAGCAAAAGCGCGAAGAGAGTGATTCGCATGGGCATTGGCCTCTTTGATTTGGGCCAGTGTAATTACGCCCATTGCAGGCGACTCTCAACAGGGTTTGCGAATCCCGAAAGAAATATCAGTCACTCCAGAGAGTGACCGTGAATGTGTCTACCCAGTTCCGTTATGGGTCTATGTCGATGAGCCGTACGATATCGAAATCATAGATGGTCGTATGGGCGTCAGCGGCCCCTGCGTAGACGCGAACCTTGGTCGGCCCAGTACTGCTTAGCTGAAGCGTCCAGCCCATTGGGTAGACGTGTTGTAGATCCAAGATCCCAGAGTCTTGCCCTCGCTCAAGCGTGGTCACGGGCTGAATCGTGTCGGCGTCGTAGCCAATCAAGCGGGTGAGGGTCTCATCAAAGAACTTTGTCGATGCCGAGTAGTGACGACGATAGAACGTGCGTCCATTCGTCTTTTGCTTCAGATAGCGAATCTCGTGATCAAACGTCACAAAGATGACCTGGCCATCACGGACTGTGAAGTCGTTCAATCGATCTTGCGGAATCGTTCCGGCAAAGGCTTCAGGTGAAGTCGGAGATTCCGAGATCATAATACGGTTGCCATCGCGACGGACGCGCAGAGGGCGGGTACCTGGCCCGAGGCCTTTGCCTTTTTCAGTCGCGATCGTGACGTCTTCTTGATTCGACTCGAGCCTTTCTTTGAGATCGGTGTCGCGAATGATCGTCATCGCTGTAATAGGTCCTTGCGCTGATTCTGTCGGTTCAATACCACGCTTATGAAAGAGATCGATCAAGCTATCGTTCCAGTTGTAGCTCTGAAAGTGATTCCAATCCGAGAAGACGAAAACTTGCTCTGCGTATTTCCAGGATTGACCGTCGGCGAGACTTTGCACGTACGAGTTCTTGAAATCAGGACGCATACGAGTGCGAACGACGATTTGCCCAAGCTCATTCTGTGCGATGGTTCCGTTTTTAGCGTCGACGAAAACGATGCCAGCATCCGTCTTCTTCGGTGCTGGGCTTAAGTTTCTAAATGTGGGCTTGCCGGTGTCTTTGCGAATATGAACGGGCAGTGGGAGTCCGTCGGCATCGACCTTCAATTCGACATAGCGATTCATAACGTCGGGATCTTTTGATCCACGCACATGAGGCGAGTAGTCGGTTCCACTCAAGAAATATCTGTCCTGACCGTTGATGTTGATCACAGAGATTCGTGGATCTTCGAAAAAGAACTTCTGCGCCTCATTCGATGCGAGAATTCGTGACCGGTACACGTAACGTTGACCCACACGCTCAAACAACAACACGTCTGAAACATAACCTTTGGGGTCGATTGATCCGTTCGCTTCATTGATACGAGCAAGATAGGGCTTAACACCTCGGGTGAGAATAAACTCACGCGTTTCGCCTCGTGAGTTCCGCGTCGTCATCGCCGTCGAGTTCGGAAACTCCACATATTGAACGCCATCGAAAACGGCGGCTTTTCCACTCGGAGCGAAGACTGTGAAGGGTTCCTCATTTTCTTGAAGTTTGGGTTTGAAGACCCCGCGAAGCGCCACTCCTGCACGAGTAAAAGCGGCACTTTCGGTTGTGCTCGGCAATTTGATTTCGGTCAGCCACTGAGGCAGTTCTGTCGAACTATCAATCGCAGCGACGCAACTTTGGTCCGCGAAAGCAGTAGCCGAGGCCAGTAAGGCGGAAACAATCAATACGGCGGAAGCAAGCATGTTTGTTTTCATGATGATAGATCTATTCAAACTCGAGGCCATCAAATATCGTTTATGGGTCAGGGGAGTTTATGGCAGCCACTAGAATGCCGGTTTTGTTTATAGGCCATGGAAGCCCGATGAACGCGATCGACGATAACAGCTTCACGCGCGCGCTGAGTAAACTCGGGGAAACACTTCCGACTCCAAAAGCGATTCTTTGTATTTCTGCACACTGGATGACCGAAGGAACTTGGGTCACCGAGATGGCGAATCCAAAAACGATTCACGATTTCTACGGATTTCCTCAAGCGCTTTTCGATATCGAGTATCCGGCACCAGGAAGTCCAGAGACGGCAAAATTCATTCAAGAGGTCGTGCGTGATCCTCGGGTGCATGGCGATTCAGAGATGTGGGGGCTCGATCATGGAACGTGGTCTGTCTTAAGACATCTTTATCCGAGAGCGAACGTTCCGACGATGCAATTGAGCCTCTACATGTCGCAAGGACCTGAGTATCACCAGCGCATCGGAAAACAGCTGGCGGCTTTGCGCGATAAAGGTGTGCTCATCATCGGTAGCGGAAATCTCGTGCACAATCTTCGTCGCATTCGCTGGGAGCCCAACGCTCCAGCCTATGATTGGGCGATTGAGTATGACGAGTGGTTGAAAGAGAAACTGATTCGACGCGATTTTCGAGCGGTCTTGAGCGACTTTCATACGACAGAGGCGGGAAAATTAAGTATTCCGTCCATGGATCACTATTATCCGTTGCACTACGTCCTTGGAGCCGCGGACTCTCGCGATGAGCTTCGTTTTGAGTATGAAGAAATTCAGAATGGATCGATCTCTATGCGATCGATTCGATTGGGTTAGACCGATGAATTGGTCGACGCAAGAGCAATTCACTCAGTTTTATGACGAAGAGGCTCAAGTTTTTATCGATCTTCAGATGGAAGCCGAAGACGGCATTCGCGCACAGAGCACGCATCGATTGCGAATTGCCACGCGTCGCCTTCGCGTTGCACTTTGGCTTTTGAAAGACGACTTCAACGGCTTAAAAAAACACTCAAAGCGCCTTAAGAAAATCGGTCATCGCTTGGGTGCTGCACGCGAGCTCGATGTCGCTATTAAAGACTCAACCGCTTACGGAATTGACGAAAAGAAACTGCGCAAGAAACGAAAGAAGGCTCGTCGACGGGTCGAAAAGGGACTTCGTTCGAAAAAGACAAGAAACCTGATGAAGGGACTATTGCGCATCGAAGATCGTATCTTGGCGAGCCAAGATCTTCATTTAGAAGACGCACTCGATGCGCTTTACCTGAAACTCTCTCCGCAGCTGCATCACCCGTTAGAGAGTAAAGAAGACTTTCATCAGTTTCGTATCGCTCTTAAAAAGCTGCGCTATGCCTTTGAGGCGCTCGGACAGCCCGTTGAGCCCATGAAGGTGGTTCAGGACATGCTGGGGCAGGCGCACGATCTCGAAGTGCTGTGGCAGCTTTCTGGCTCAAAACGCGCTCATCAGGATGAGGCGAAAATGCTCGAGGCGGTGCGAGTTCCAATCGCACGTCTTCTGCAATCTATTTCAAGAGAAACGCTTGTTACTTCAGAGCATTCGCTACTGCAGTGATCTCGGCTTGTGTGAGCTTGCCTTTGAGCAAACTCATCTCGGTGACACCGTTAATTGCGGCGCCAATTTCAGAGGCAGTACTCATGCGTTTTGTCGAAACCGAAAGGGCTCCGTGGCAAGCGGCACAGTTTTTTGAGTAGAGTGTTTTTCCGTTTGGAAGATTCGGCGCTGGAGTTGGCGTCGGTTTTGGTACTCCGCTTGGCCACAAGACAGAGAATCCCATTGCGATCGTATCATTGGCATTTGCTGGTTGATCGAGTTGATAGAGCAGGGTCGCGCTTGAAAGCACCACCGTTTGATTGGCTGCAATCACGCGATCAAGCCCTGTGAATGTGGTTCCGATGTCGTCTCGAACTCCATTGATCGACATTTTGAGTGAACGTAGCTCAATCGCTTGCGATCCGGTCGTGATCGTCGGAGCAGTAAGAAAGTATGTTTCTTGCGATCCATCGGTCGGGGTGAACTTCACGATTGAAATACTCAGTGTGACGCCTGGAATTGGCGTTCCTTGAGTGACATCGCTCGCAAGATTCCACGAGATGACTTTTGATGTAGCTGTATCGCCGACCGCTTTGTGTGAAGTAGTAAGGCCTGCGGTTTCATTTTCTTGATCATCGGGTTCGTTATCTGGATCGCTCTCGTCATCGGGATTCTGCGAAGCGCCTTCATTCATGTCGCTCAAGCGAACGGCATTGAATCCCTGCCCACAGTTCTGGAAGGCAAGAATATTGACCACAATGAAGAGAGCGAGAATGGGCTTACGCAACTTTCACCACTTTCGCGAGGGCTTTGGCATCGAACTCGCCCGGAGCGATTTTGTCGAGCAGGCCCGTTTGGCGGTGCAGTTGAAGATAATTTGCAAAAACCGCTAGTGCGCAACGATCAACGATCCACGTGTTCATAAACGATTCATCGACGGCTTGTGCTGAATTGAAGTGGCCGATCTGTGAGTCGGTCGTGGTGATACGACCTTTCGGATTGTAGACAAGAAAGAATCCAGAGCCGCGGCTTCCGGCATCAGCACCGAATGCGCCTGTCATACTCGCACTCGACGATTCGACGGATCCATCAGACGTCACGTGCAAGAACACTGGACGCTGTAATGCGTGCGCTGTTTTTAGAATGCGCCCGATGACTGTTCCGGCTGCAAGGTCTTTGGCGTTTTGCTGTTCGCGAGTTTGACCGTGATAGTCGTAACCCGAGAGATCAATGCGTCCAGCGCCAGAGCGCCCGTTGAGAACGTTATAGGCGACGGTCGCGTGAAGTGCTGAGGCCGCTGTCGGCTCAAGGTCAGGTGCATCGGCTTCAGAGTTGTACTCGCCAGCGTCAGAGTCGGCAGTGATGTTCCAGATCGACGCGACTGCGGTGTTCTGTCGTGGATCGAATGATGAAGTATCGGTTTGTCCGAGCTCGATGTTCTTTGCTGATGAACACTCGACGAGTTTTCCGAGCGATTGTGCCGATGCCGTCGAATCCAGAGTTTTTCGCTGACCAGCGCTGAGATTACTAACGAGTTTTAAAAGGCTTCCGCGCTTTGCGGGATCTTTGAGGTGAGATGCAAGGGCGCCTTGTGGAGAAAGCGAAGAAATCAAAGTATCGATTGATGTGACGTTTTGCACGCCCGTCGCTTTGATGTATGCGGCCCGGATTTGCGCTTTCGGTGTTCCAAGATTCGGAAGATCCATCCCGCGTCGACCTGCCGCCGTGACGAGACCCATCAGTCCATCCGGATTGATCTTGTCATCTTGCGAACGAACGCAGAACTTCACCATCGACGTATTCGCTAAGGCCTCAGCGCCAGCCGCTTTCGTCAGCCCCGCCATGATCTGACCGATGTATTCGCCGTTGAAGGTTGCAAACGGCACGTTTCCAAATTCTTTTCCGACCGAAAAACCGCTGGTCACACCGAGACCCAAACGTGAATAAGACGGAAGAAGTTGGCGATCTTTGTCTAAGAGCAAAATGCTCGTATGAACGGCGGCACCGCCAGCCAGAGAAACTTGCAGGTACGGCATCCAGTCGGCCTGTGGTTCAAGAAGAGCTTTGCATTCGCTTGAAAGATTCGATGCGCGCGCTTCGCTTGCGATCAACTGTAAAAGCGACGGAAGGGCGATCGTCGACATTCCGGCGATGAATCCCGAGGCCAGAAACTCACGGCGAGTCTTCGGGGCTCCGTGACCAGCTTTCGCGTAGTCTCTCAAGGCTTTTTGTTGGCGCTCGAGTTCACGAGCGACGCGCTCTTTTTTCATCGTCAATCCTCTTACCGTTTCTGCGTTTCGAGAGAGGCCATGATCGCCGTGCAAAGAAAAACCGCAGACGCTTGAGTTTCTGCCTTATCAGTACCAGTGAATGCTTTTAGAGCTTCGCTAATCATTTTGAGTTCTTCTGTCGTTTCAGAACGCGCCCAAGCCGAGCGAGCAAGACGGCGAACCGCATCCGGAATCGCCTTCGCTGGCAATGAACTCGGCCCAGCGTTGAAGTTCCAATCGATAAAGATGCGGCGCTGATCGCTCGTGAGCGATTTTTCTTTGGTCATGAGATCCGAACACACATCGCCGCTGAGGTTGACGACGTTCATCCACATTGGCGCGTTGATACCTTCGGTTTCGCCAGTCTCGCTGAACAAAAGACGGTACTTGGTATTCATGCGCGTCGCCGTTTGATCGCTCGGTTTTTCGATTCCGGCAATAGACACGAGTGACGGAAGAATTTCTTCTGATGTCGCAATACGAGTTGTCTTCGCATAGGTGAGTGGTTCAACGCCGTCTGGTGTCTCGACGTAGTCGTCCGGTTGGTTTCCACCTGGCTCAGTGTCAGGCTGCGTGGATGCACTTTCGGTTTCTTTTGATTTCATTGGTTTTTCACAGGCCTGACCCATCATCACGACGGCAAGACCTGCCAATAAAGCTTCTGCAATTTTGAACTTCGTTGAATTCGTCATTGGGCACCCAAGCACGTTGGATGTTCGGCGACGATGGCTGCGAGATCGGGAATGCGGTATGTTTTCTCGAACTCATCGGCCATTGTGCGGACGATCGATTCTTCTTTTGAACTTGGCATGCGTCCGCAAACTTCTCTGAACATACGCTTTGTTAAACAGCGCGAATAGCCTTTTGAGTTTGCGATCATACGACCGAAGTCGTTGGGACCCTGGCCTCTCATATCAGGGCTGCGCCAGCCGAAGCGATCGGTGTTTGCAGCACCCGTTGCGTAGTTCACGAAGCGGTCGTCGACGGTGACAAACCCTTGCGGGAAGATGTGACTATTGTTGGCCATCTTTTTTCGTACAGACAGTGGCGTAATGCTGACGCCTTTATAAAAATCAAAATAGGTGAAGGCTTGTCGAAAACCGTCGAGCTGTGCGTGGCAGGCTTTGCAGGTCGTTTGGTATCTCGCGGTACCGCCACCGGCATAGCGATCGACGTCGCGGCCGACAAAGTCGTCGGGACGAGTCGAATCCATCCAGTCCTCCATCGCAACACACATGAATTGGCGGAAGGTGTATTCGACGATGCGGCGATTGGTACCGGCACTGGCGTGCGAGATCATGAAGGCGCGAGTTGTAATCAGGCCAGCAGCGTCGGTGTCGGCGATCGGCCCATAGATGCCGACCTGCGGAGTCACTTTCGACAAAGCATCGTATGGCGAAAGCTTCAACGCTTCGATCGAACCGTAGTGGAAGTTTGTGTTTGCTGCGTAGCCCTTGATTTTGTCGTGTGGAACGGTGACCTGATAGTAGAAGTTTCCGGTCAAGAGCTCGCGCGCATCCATATCATCGCGAACCGCTCCGATGAATGTAGCGACGAAGTCATTCATTGCGACTTGGTTGGTTTCTTCGCGATTCGACATCGCCTTGCCCAAGTTCATAAGACGAATGTTGTAAAACGACTTATCGCTGGTCGCGATCTTCGAAGCGTCGCGAATTTTTCCGTTGTCGATGGCGGCTGCCATCTTTGCGACGCGATCGTCGTCGATCGAAATGCTAACGCCAGTGACTGCGGTGAAGAGTTGGCGTGCACGACGCTGGTTCTTTGTGATCTCTGCATTCGGGTTTGGTGTCGCGGCAGGGTAGCTAATCACGGTCGCGGCCTGTTGCGCATACGCCAGCGAGCTTGTCACGATAGACAAGCTGACTGAGATGATCGTGATGAGCTTCGTGTGCACTCGGTTCAACTCTGCCTCAATCTGATACGCATGTTCGTTCGAGTTCGGGCTTCAGGATACTACGCGAGTAGTTTGATTTGCATTTGATGTGCCTTGCGAGCTGGCATATTTGGCCAAGAGGATAGGTTTCCGCGGCGAACATGTTTTCACCGTCAACGGACTATCTAAAAGCTAACGATTCATAGCAGGATAAACGGAGTAGTTCTGTTTACTTCAGAACGTCGAGAAAGAGCTGTGCGTTTCTATGAAGAGCTTGATCACTCCGAAACGGTGACCTTGTTGTTTTCGAGAGTCACCGTTTGTCCTGCTCGGATCTTCCGGCCTCGTCGAGTCTCGACTTCGCCGTCGACTCTCACCTGGCCTTCAACGATCGCGTGTTTAGCGGCGCCACCTGTATCACAAAGTCCGCAGACTTTGAGAAGCGCTTGCAGTTCGATATACTCTTCGCCTTCAAGTTTGAATTCCATCCCTCGGTTGTATCAGAAGGCTCGCGTGCCGTCGATTGACTTATTTGAATAGGTCAGTCGCCGCCGATGCCGGTCGTTTTGACAGGTGCTGGATGTGTGATGTTGAACTGGGCAAGTTTGTCTTTAGAGACATACGATGTCTTTTGATCTTCCGATGTCACATGGACTGACACCGAGTATTTGCCCGGTTTGTAGTAAACAGTCGGGAAGGTCGCAGTGAAGTTCAGCGTCTGATTGGCAGTAAAGGCTTGAGCTTTGAATTCTTGTTTCGCAGCGACTCGCTTTGATGAATCGTGAACTCTGATCTCAACGTTTACTCCCGAAACTTCGGTTTCTGACTTGAGTGATACGACCACTTCTGCGTTTTCGCCGAATGTGCCGGCGCTTGGTTTCATTTTCTTTTCGACGATGCTGATACTTGGCTTCTTGGTCTCTTTAACAGATGAGACTTTGAGCGGAGCAAGGTCGTCCTCAAAGAAGAATGTCTTCATCATATTATTCCCATAAAGCCCGACGGCGAGCGCGTAAGCGCCATCATTGAATCCTTTGGTTGGAAAATGAGCTGTGAACGGAACTGGTTTTCCGGCCACAAACTTTTGACGGGCGAATTCTTGGCGCGCGACAACTCGACGAGTGGCATCGGTGAGCGTCAGTTGCACGGTCACGTCTGACATTTCAGCATTCGATGAGATTTCGACGCTCGCGCCCGCAGTTTGTCCTGCAGTGATTGAACCCTCAATCATTTTGGCCTTTGCAATACTAAAGGCGGCCAGTGCCGGAGTCGTTAAAAGGCAGCCGAGAAGGATCGACATAAACAATAATAGTTTTTGTAAATCGTGGCGAAGTTCGGACATTTGCGTCCCCCTATGCTTCGTTGTTACTAAACTAGAGATGCAATTACGAAGCTCAGGACGGCCAATAGGGCGCCCGTAGAGTCAGACTTTTTGTTGAACGTCGGGTTCGTTTGCGAAACTCAAGAAACAAGTGTGCTCGCGCGCACATACTCGGGTGTTCCGAATTGAGATGGAATATGAACCCGCGCAAGGTTCGCGGCGGGTTCACTCAAGTGAAGTCGCGGGTTATTTACACTCGCAAGAGCTTGGGACGGCGTTACCAGTTTGGCCTTCTTCGCAAGTCGCAGTTTCGCAAACTGCTTCTTGTCCTTCAGCACAAGTGATCGTGCAGCCTTTATCCCAATACGGACCTTCCCACCAATCAGTTCCCCATACTGGGCAATAGAAACGATCGACCGCTTTAGCGCGGCAGCTATTTTTCGTAGCCTCTGTCGTTTCAGCATGAGCAATAGCGAATGTCGAAAGCACAAAAGCCAAAGTCATCGAAAGTCTGACTGCAAATTGCATTGATCTTCTCCTTAAAGAAAGGTTGGCAAAAACATCGTGCAAGCGACCACCCGCACCTGTGTAGTTAAATTTCGAATTTTGCCAGAATGCCCCACCAAATTTGACGCACCTTTACGTTCCCCAGGGAAGGTAGGCAGGAGTTTCAAAGCTTCGCGAGGGCTTCGAAGAACGGTTGTGTTCCTGGAAATGGTGAAATGCGGCCGAGTTTCTTTTCGCCTCTGAAGAAAATGAAAGTCGGAATGCCGAAGAGTCCAAAGCGTGTGCCTAGATCGAAGTTTTCGTACACGTTCACGTGAAACCATTTGATCTTGTACGACATGAACTCTTGAGCGTGTTGTAGAAGCATGTCTTTTGCGACTTCGCAATTGGGGCAGTCTTTACCCCAAAAGAAAACTCCGACGAGATCTTGCCCGTGAGCCTTCAAGCGCTCGTCGAAATTCGCGAGCGTGAGTTCCTCGGTTTGAGTTGTTGCGAAAAACGGATGTGCAATCACATCCGAATGTTACGACAAGATTCTTTTCGGATCTACTGATTCAAAAGACGACTGAGGCCCAAGGAATCGATACTTTCCAAAGATTGAACGCTGGCCTCACTGTTGCTGAATTTCTGGTTCACGGCGCTGCCCGCATTCACTACTGACCTTGCTTGAATACTCGCGGCGACCAAATCGGTATGCGCTCGCGCCGCCTCATATTTTTCAGCTTCTTTCTCAGCAGCATTCGCTTTTCCGGCTGGCCCATGTCTTAAACTCGAAATGAGTGAGCCAGTCATCAGCGCGCCTGTCATCCATTCGGCGCGTTCGGTTGGACCGTCGGCTTCGACGGATTTCGCAAGACCACCGCCTTTGCCGTGCTCCGATGACACTCGCCAGCTGGCATCGTAGATCAACGGAATCGCCAATGACGAGGCCCCCATTTGTGGCCCGTAACCTTTGTTTTGTAAGTATTGAGCCGAATAGGCACCGATCATCGGAAGCCGAGCTGCGCATTCGCTTCGATCCCATTCGACGCTACGGCCTTTGGCGCGTCCGTAGTCGAAGCAATCGCCCCATCCCTTGACTTGCGTTCCGGCGAAGAGAAGAGAGCCTGCGACAGCTCCATCTTTTCCAGCGATGGAGCCACCGATTGCCGCATTCACGGCCATGAATGCGAGCTTTGAAGCGGCTCCGAATTTTCCGTCCATGAAGGCGCCACCGCGTACGCGAAAGGCTAGGGCGCCCAGTGCGATCAATGCAGCATCAGTGAGTAGTGGAACCACGCGCTCACGCAGCGTCGGATTCCGCTCGAGACTGCAGCGCTCGCCTTTGTTCATGGTCATGCCAGGTTTCAGACACGATTGTATTCCCGCCGTTTCGAGTTCATTTTTGAGGCCATCGCGGAAGGTTTGAAGTTTGGCGCCTTTCAGCTCGACAGCGACTCCATCGCTGAGGCGAATTTTTCGAATGTCGACACCCGTTTTGGCAAGCTGGTGATAACACTGCGCCAACGCCATCCGCGCGGCGGCTTCAGGGGTGTCGCCGAATCCTGTGAACGGGATGTCATTTCGAGTTTTCACTTCAGACGGTTGCGGTGAAATAGGTGATGTTGAAACACATCGCGATGAAACCGTGAAAAAAGGCATGTCAGTGTAGGCCCATCGTTCGAGAGTTCCGACCGACACGCCGTTGGGAGATATTTGTCGAATGTCTGCTGTGACTCCGTCGTGAATGACATTCGTATAAGATGTCCGCGACGAACGGACGTAAGAGTTGACGACGTTACGAGATCCGGCGAGTTCGCTGGCAGAGGCCGTACTTGCCAATATCAAAATCAGCGCCATTGTGAGGAATGGAGAACGGTTTCTCTTCATATGTTATTTGGAGTTGCACAGTCTGAGCCGGGTAACGTGAAGGAGTTTAGGATCTCAGTGTTTTAAATATGGTCGGGCGACTTCAGGCTGAGCATAAAAGGATGTCTGCCGAACCAGTGTTTCAAAACGAGACGACGACTCTCAGCTCAAGCCCGTAAGCCAGGTGATCAATCGATAAGTCCCTGCAGCCAGAAGCATACAC
>DATLHP010000064.1:0-3315 GCA_035539835.1 Bdellovibrionales bacterium | reverse complement strand
ATACGTTTTCGTTCGAACTGGGCCTACGTAAGAGGTCCAATATCGCCCTGTAACTACTTCATGTAGTCGGTTAAAACCTCGCGAATTCATAAAGACTTGTGACACCGTCGAGTACCCCTGGCGTATAAGCCGAGGGCCGTTACAACAAAATGCTCTCTCGGGGGAAATGAATGCGCTCGTCTCGTTTCATCAAGCTGGCTTTAGCCCTCAGCTTTCTCGTCTCTGCTCAGGTTTCTCACGCTGACGTCCTCAAACGAAAAAAACCGAAACCGGCAGCGACCGCGCAACTCCCGCTTCCAACAAGAGTCGATACACCGACTCAAGTTCGCCCGCTCGAAACCGTGCGCGAGCTTACGATCATGGCTTACAACGTTTTGAATTTGAAAACGCACGTCGGCTTCTTCGAACGCGCGCCTGAAGGAAACTTCCTTCGCAAATCGGGACCAGAAGACAAACCAAACTATCAAGTTCAAGGTGTTGTTCGCGCCATTAAAGACGTGAATCCAGACATCGCCATCTTCGCAGAAATCGAAGGCGTTGAAACACTCGCAGAGTTCAATCGTCAGTATCTCGACGGCGCTTACACGACACACATCGTTCGTGGAAATGATGGTCGCGGAATCGAAGTTGGACTCATCGTTAAAAAAGATCTTCCGCTGACGTTCACGTTCGAATCGTACCGCGACGTCACTTGGCAAGATCCTGCGATCCGCCGCAAGCAACCGCTCTTCTCTCGTGATCTTCCAACTTTGATCATTCGCCGCGCAAATCAACCGACAGGACCCCCGGCTCTGATCGTCATGGGTAACCACGGTAAATCGAAACGCAATCGTTCAGGCGACTTTGAATCAACGATCTGGAGAACTGCTCAGTATGTGGGTATGGCGTCGATCATCGATGACTACCGCGCGCGTTTCGGTGAAGACGTTCCGATGATCGTTGGTGGAGACTTCAACACCGATATCACTGACGGAAAAGAGATGGGACCGATTCACGAACGTCTTCTCGACGTCTTCGATATTGTTGGCCTCACTGGTCAGTCTCGTGTCACGCACTCGTACTTCCCTCCGGGCGGACCCGTTGACTACCAACAGGTTGATGCCATTTTCATTTCTGAAATCTTGAAACCGAATGTTCTCTCAGCGAGCGTCTACCGCTACAAAGACGGCAACGGTAATGAACTGCCGCTGCCACGCTCATTCAATGAGCGCCAAAAGAATCCATCAGACCACTATCCAGTCGTACTCAAATTGAAGACGTCTCGGATTTTCCCAGAGGCTTTTGGTATTCCAGTTCCTTGATTTTTCCTTAGGTGACGGGCCTGCAAAAGGTCCGTCGATGTCTCATACCTCGAAGAAATCAGTCGTAAAACAAACCAGTTTCTCAGATTTCGAAGGGCCCGCGATCCGCGAAGCCTCTTCAATAAGATCAATCACTCGTCGACGAATCTCATCCCAAGCCGAGGCATCGATCGACTGAACGACGGAAAAGTGAATTCCGTTTGAGCGCCAGTTTTGCGCATCCAAGACAGCACGCTGGCGCCAATTTGCATGATGAAGTGCAACCAACGGCGAGTTTTTCGGAATGTGAATCTCCGAAGAGCCAAACTTCCATTTATCGCGCTGCTGAACAACAAAACTCCACTCTTCAAGCTGCTTCAAACCATCCAACACCACCGCTTCAGGCAACTGAAGACGCCTTGCTATCGCTGCCGTAGTTTGCAACTCCGGAATACTCACAATGATGTGAAGCGCACTGAAGAGCCATGACGAATAGTAGGTAAATTCTTTGAGTTCGTGTGCAACGCTGGGACGATTGACTCGCTTTTGCAAATCGTCGTGCTCCCGTCGCATTCGAGAAATTTTCTCGTTCACTCGCACGCGGTAAGCAGCACTCGACGCTCGCTCTTGATCGACTAAGAGTAAAAAGAAATCACTCTCTGCTTCTGATAGACGCAAGAACGCCGCGATTCCAAACGCGTGATCGGGCGTAATGTGAACTTCGGAATTCAAAACACGCGAAAGATAAGCGCGCTGACATCCAGCTGCCTCGGCCATACGAGAGATCGACCCCCATTTCGGAGTCTTCGTCTTCAGAACGTCTTTGAGATAGGCCTTATAGTCTTTAAATTCGAATACAGTCTTCATTCGTAATAATTAGTTACGATATTCGTAACAATGAAACAATACTCATCCTGCCCGAATGGAACGATTTCCGGTTGATTGAGAGGTAAGGAAACTCGCTTCTCTAGCGAGCGACCATCAACTATAAAGTCTGCAAGTACGCGGACGGGGGAATTATGCAATCGATCAAGTTTATGGCCATGGCTCTGATCACTGCGGCAGCAAGCCTTGCCTCTGCTGGACCAGGTTCGAGCGGCGGCGGCACGGGAATTTTCTGTCCAAGCCCAATGAAGACCGTTCAGCTTCTCGACCTCTACGAGGGCACGGCGATGAAAGGCTATACCTACACGCACGATGCAGAGCCTTACGAAGTACAAATCACTCAAATGCTCGCGCGTCTTAGCTTTGATTTCTCTGTTCAATATCCAATCACAGACCTCATGAACGAAATCCGCAGCAACACTGTCTTTCTTCCACCTGGCGTCAGCATTGATGTTCCAGGCGACGTCCTCGATGACGGAATCATCGTGAAACCATCTGAGTGTTCATTGGGTGGAATCGGCTACTACGAGGATGATAAGCTCTACGTTTCGTCAGACGCATTCTCGCAGCTGACGGAGACTGAGAAAGCTGCGTTCTTCATGCATGAAGCAGTTTATGCGCGCTATCGCGAAGTCGAATTTCTCCGCACCAGCCGCATAACTTACTCGCCTCGACAGACCCGGAGACTCATTGCGACTCTCGTAGCGGATCAACGATCAGATGAAGAGATGCGCAAGCTTTCTCGCCCAATGTCTCTTGAAGGGGTCAATGGCAACAAAGGTGGAAACTGGAGAATCGCCAAGGGAGCGGAATCGAGAATTCCCTTTGGATCATACTATACGCCCCTTCTCGTCGATAACTCGGAACCCCTGCTGGCACTATCGGCTACGGATTTCGAGAACCATGACGGTCGTGTCATGTTTCACATAACATGTCCGGGTCTCGATGCAGAGTTAACGCTCGAGGATGGAGAAAGCCAGGGAAGCCTGACTGCAAAAATTCCGAAGCATTGCGATGGAGTTTCTGTTTTGCTGGACGGTCCCAGTTCTCACTACAAAGTCACGCTTGACGGCCAAGACATCTTGATCGGCGAAGGTAATACCGCAAATGGCACTCACTTCCATACAAGGTTTCAAATTTTCCGCAAACG
>DATLHP010000063.1:0-7896 GCA_035539835.1 Bdellovibrionales bacterium | reverse complement strand
CGAACAGCTGGCAGAGGGCATGGATGCCCGTCCCCGATGGGATGGGACTGGGCTCCCAACTCTCCAGCAACTGAATATCTTTACAGCGAAAATTTAGAAGAGGTTGAGCGAGTTGATGCAGTCGTTTCGCGATCCGCCCTTGACGGTTTTAAAGACGTCTTTGCAGCCGCTAGAAACGCTCGATCGGTCGCCCATGTCGAGAAGGCTCGCAGCGGTGAGGCAAGCGAGAACGTCGCGATCTTGGTAGCTGACTTTGTTGTCGCCACATTTTTGGAAGCGTTTGTTCACATCTTCTTTTTTGACAAGAGCGCGGTGAATGTTCGAACCGATGATGCAGGCAGCGCGTTCGTTGTCGTTGCCGGGATCAGAAACGATGTTTGCACAACGTTTGATGAGGTCTGAGAGTTTCTCAGATGTTCCAGTCGAAACCGAGCGAGCATTGAGGCAAGCACGGTAAGTGAGATGGAAGCGGCGATGATCGAAGTATTTTTCGCAGATCTGATTCTGCTGTCGTGGCGTCGACGGATTTTTAAGATCGTTGGCAAGACTCACTCCGACAGCGCATGGTCCAATGAACGAACGCTCAGGGCTAATCTGCGAGCATGCGTCGATGTCATCCGCCGAAGGATTCTTCACGAGTTCTGGGATGTGAACGCCTGTGAGGCATGACTCTTGAAGAAATGCGTCGATCTCAGTGTGCTGCGGATAATGTTCGGAGCAGACTTGAAGTTTCGACTTAAAAGAATCGTGAGCGCGAGCGAGATCGACCGCGATCGAGACACCGACGAGACAAGCCATGACGAGTCGCGGCTCTTCTCCGTGTGTAAGACGGCAGCGTGTTTGCGCAATCGCGATTTCATCAACCGAAAAATCTTCGATGGCCGATGAGCACGCATCGCGAACTTCGCCTTGAATCAAGCCAGGATAATGGCGCGCGCAGTTCTTGCTGAGTTCAGCAGCTGCAGCCGATTCTTTGATTTTTGGTTTTGGACGGATGATCGCCCAAGGAATTGGAATTGGCGTTGGAACTGGAACACTCGGGGCGAGAGCGGGTGGAACTTTAGCAGCTGCTTGCGGTACTGGTGACGGATTTACAGCAGGCGAGGGACTTGGCGATGGGGTTTGCGCAAAACTTTGAACAGCAAGAAGTGATACGAGTGAAATAGCAGCGAGAACTCTCATCGAAAACAACCTCCAGGCGCAAACACAAAAAGCAGATACTAGTGTATTGAGCCTAGAGGAGTTTTGTCAGTGTTTTTCAGCATCTGCCGCGCGGCTTGCGACAGAACCCGCATTACCACTCATGATGGCTTGCACCTTCACGGACTCAGACTGAAGTCTGCCAGTGTCGCTGGCTGACTTCGGCTCTGAATAAAGACGAACGTAGAAGTAGTAGTTGCGCAGAATCGATGTGACGTACTCTCGTGTTTCACGGAATGGAATGAAATCCATGAACAAGACCTTGTTGTCGGTCGGATATCGCTTCAACCATTGATCGACGCGAGCAAAACCTGCGTTGTAAGCCGCAAGAGTGAGCTCAACGTCGCCGTTGTACTGTGCTAGGCGCTTCATGAAATATTTGGTTCCGACACCCACGTTCGTCGAGGGGTCGTAGAGTTTTGCGGTGCGTACCGAAGCAATCGATCGTGCTGTTGCCGGCATGACTTGCATCAAGCCACGGGCGCCGACGATAGAGCGGGCTTGTGGGTTGAAGGCACTCTCTTGTCGAATCAATGAAAGAATCAAGAGTGGATCGACTTGGTCTTGCTTTGAACGAACGACGTCGAAATACCAAAGCGGGAACATCAGCTGCATCGACGCTTTCGACATCAGCTGTGGGCTTGTTTGAAACAGATTCGCGAGAATTTTGAATTTCGGAAGCGCCTGTTCGATTCGGTGCAAGAAAGCAGCGACATACAAACGAACTTCCGGTTCCGTTTCGGTGAGCGCGGTGACGTTCTTATCGATCATTTCGGCTGCGAGATGATGCGATCCTGCCGCTGCGAGAGCCTCTGCTCCTCGAATGATGTCATTCAGTTCCGGGCGCAGAAGCGACCGCATCATGACGTCCGGCATAGTGTCAGTGAGAACGTTCGACATTGCCGACGGATCGTCGCCATTGACAGCTAGATTCTGGAAAGAAAAAGGATGGTCTTTGAGAAGCGATGCTTTTGCCGCTTTCAACTCACTTTGGTTCGACTGCTTGGTTGCGCATTGAAAGCGCCAGTATTTTGCGCGTGAGTGAAGAATCGAAACGTCTTTAATGCTTTCGACTTTCTTCATGAGTTCTTCAGCGGTGCCGCACTCAGATCTCCAAATCGAGATCAGGCCAAGACGAAAAGCGGCAGTGCCCGCAGCGAGTTGGCTTGCAGGATCACGCCCGCAATCGACGGCGCGTTGATAAAGATTGCGAGCGAGATCGACATTCTCTTTAGCAGGGAATAGCTCTTCAATTTTGTAAGCGAGCGCCGTCGAAACCACTGCTGGAGCGCAGCTGCGCATATCGACAACTTTCTTCGCAACAGGGATCGCTGCCTGTGCGTCGCCCAACAGACTGACGCCGCCAACGACATCAGGATAGGCTTTGCCAGCGACTTTAGAAAACTCACCGTCTTTCAGAGCTGACGCAATTTCACGACGTTCGTTGCGAACGCCTTGAGAAGGACGACTAGTAACAGAATTCGCGTCGAGGCGCGCTTGCTCGTATTTGCAAAATGGATTTCCAGGTGTTTTGAAAGCGGCCGCCTCGCAAGCTGCCGTCCATTTTGTGTGTTCGTCGCGCGAAACACCTTTGCGAAGATGGATGTAGCGCTTCGCCTGAGCCATGAGTTCTGCTTGTTGATTCTTTGATTCGAAAACGAGGCCAGTGCTATCGGCCGTCATTACTTCTGATAGTGGGCGAGCGAACTGAGCTTGGGAAATACTGAGGCCAGGCGTCGGTCGAAGCAATGGACGCGTCGCTTTGGCGTCTGCGGTCGTGAGCGTCAGCGACAAAGTTGTCGCGATGGTTGCAGCAAAATAAAACCCCGCCCCGCGCTGAGCGCTCGCTCGTTCCGTCATCCGTAATCACCTGTGGGAAAAGAAGTCCTTTTTCCATTGTGATTGATGGGTTGGATCGGATCGAGTTCCGATTTATCTCAAGCCAACTCCTGGCCGTAGGTCCAGCGCTTAAAGTTAGAAGTTCACGGCCAAACGCGCGCCGACGATCGAAGGATTTCCGTCATTTCCTTCTATCTCTTCGAGAACGGTTGTGTAGTGAATCAGCAGGTCCATGGTCGTTTCGGTATTGCGGAAGAACTGAATTCCGGCCCCGGCTCCGATCGCGACACCATTGGCATCTTCATCTTCGCTGTCTTCTGCAAATCCGTATCCGATTTCACCGGTCAAGTAGGGTGCGGCACTCGCTGTGAATTCGGGCAAGAAGAAGTTGGCTCCGGTCATTAGATCGAAAAAGCGAGAACCTTCTTCGCCACTCGAGAAGTTGACGTTGCCGTTGATCTTGATGCCGACCGCGGGGTTGATGGCCCACGTATGTCCGATCGAGAGTCCATACATGACGGAATCATCGTTCATGTTCGAACTGAATGTCGGGCCGAAACCCAGCGACCAATAAGAAACTTTTCGTCGGTCGACGACAAGTTCTGCCGTTGAACCGTAGATCGTCGGCTTTGCGGTCGTTGAACTCAGGCTTCCTTCAGGGACAACACGATACACAGCTGTTCCGCGATTTTTCGTCGAAGGTTCTTCGATCGCAGCTGTGACGACGGCACGAGCCCCGCGATCAAGCTGATCGATTCGAGTCATTTTCGTTTGTGCTGAAAAGACGATCTCTTGTCCGCGTGTTTTTTCGACGGTCAGAATATAGCTGTCGCCGAGTCTCACCATGCGAGGTTGCAAAACATAATTCGCACTCAGCTCGCTGTCGGTCAGCGTGTCAGAAGGTCGTTCGGCGACTGAGTTTTTGACCAGCATCGTTGCCGTTCGCGCATCAGTCTCCGTAATGCCATCTTCGGCAATCGTATCGGCCACGAAGTACGTAGCGGCTATCGAGGGCTCGACAAAGAAGACCATCAGGGCCAAAAGTGCGAATTTCATTCAAAACCTCCTTGTTTCAAAACGATTTATGATGCCCTGGCTTTGAGAAACTCGCTCGTCTTCATCGGAGCTGTTGCGAGATCTCAACGTGTCTGACAGACTCCGGCCACACTCTTGTTCCAAAAGGCAACATCGGGATGGCGAACAGTCACACTCAAGCCTCTGCGACTTGGCATCTCAAGCGCGGCTCAGAAAAGAAGTTTCGATTGGGACACCCTTGGGTCTTCTCAAGTGAACTTGCTTACAGTCCTAAGGGCGTTCTGCCGGGTCAGCTCGTCGAGCTTCGTGATTATGCAGACGGTTTTCTTGCAATTGGCTATGGCCATCCGAATTCTTTAATTTCGTTTCGTACGTTGAGCTTTCAAAAAAATGTCTCGATTGATGCTGATTTTTTTGCTCAGAAATTCACGCTCGCGAGCCGCGCTCGTTCATTGAGTGGGGTCGGGCAAGAAAGCCATCGGCTGAGCTTCGCAGAAGGCGATTTTCTTCCAGGCTTGATCATCGATCGTTTCTTCACGGCGACACCGGAGGGCGGGCAAGTTTTTGTCGTACAAACTCCGACAGCGGGAATGGACCGCTTGCTTGGTGAGATTCTCAGTGGCATTGAAAAATTCAATGCGCAAGAAGGCCGAGTTTCATGGCAGAAGACCGCGATCGTCGTAGCAAATGATTCGAAGTCACGTCTGATGGAAGGTTTGACTGCGGATCCAAAAAGACTCGAAAAAAGTTTTGATGGTTTCCAGCCTGAGGCCGCGCGCGTTTTGATTCAGCCGTCGCGTTTGGGGCTTGCACCTCTCGTGTTCGACGTCGACTTCATCGGTGGCCAAAAAACAGGCTTCTTTTTGGATCAACGATCCAACATTGAGTTGGCGGCGAGAAGCGCTCGCGGCTTGATTCTCGATGCGAAAAACAAAGGGCGGTCGGTCAAAATTCTCGATCTTTTCTGTTATGTCGGGCAGTGGGGTGCTCAACTGGCTCATTTGGCGAGAGCTGAAGGGGTGAAGGCCGAAGTCACCATCGTCGATGCTTCGATGAAAGCGCTCGAGTTGGCAAAGGCGAACGTAGAGCGACATGGTGGAATCGCGACCATCGAAAAGCGCGACGTTCTTGAGGATATCAAGACATTCGAAAACGGTGGTTTCGACATCGTCATTTGTGACCCGCCGGCCTTCGTCAAAAAGAAAAAGGACCTACCGACCGGTACACAAGCTTACTTTAAGCTGAATCGCGAAGCCCTTCGTAAAACGATGCCAGGGGGGCTATTCGTCAGCTGTTCGTGCTCAGGCCTATTCGGGGAGGCAGAGTTTCGCGAAATGCTCTCGCGCGTTGCGGTCGCCAACGATCGCAGGGTCCGCTGGGTAGCCCGGGGAAGCCACAGTGCCGACCATCCTCAGCGGCCAGAGTTCCCGCAAGGAACCTATCTTAAATCTTGGATGGGCATTGTCGACAGTTGAGCCTACGGGGTTTTCCCGCTACCGTTGGCAACATGGCAAAAAAGAAGACCACCAAGAAATCCGCAGCTCCTTTGAAATCAACCTCTAAAAAATCAGCCGTCGGCTCAGACTCTCTTTTGGGTCTTCCCGCAAAAAGCTTTCTGACAGTTCGAAAAGCGAAAGGTGCAGAAGCGCGCACTGGCAAGCGTGCCTTCATTATCGCGCTCGGATCGCGCGATGCTAAAAAAACAAAAACTGCGATTCGCGGACACTTGAACGCCTGGCAGACAGAGCAGTTTGCGAAGAACGACGCTGAATCAGTGTTCTATCAAGGAACTCAAGGTCCGATCGTAATCTTGCGTCCACCGACATCGAATGCTTCTGCCGGAACTCTTCCGCGTTCAAGTTACGCCCGCCTTCGCGATCATGCCGGCCAAGCGTTGGTGCAAATGCTTTCGTTCAAAGTGGACAAACTCGTTCTCGAATTCCACGAACTCGGCGTTGAAGAAGAGCATGGAGCTTTGGTCGGTCTTGAGATCGCTGCTTATTCGTACTCTGAAAATCGTCCTGAATCGGCGAAAGCGCGAAAGAAGCTTCCGACGGTTCTTATCAAGGATGCGTCCGATGATCTCACTGACGCCCGAATGCGAGAAAGCTTGCGTCTCGGTCATTCAGTCAATATTGCCCGTCACTTGGTCAACATTCCTGGTGGGCAGTTGAATCCGCGCACATACTCCGATGCGGTCGAAGATCTTTTCAAGGGTAGTGCTACGGTTTCGGTCGATGTTTGGAAAGAAGATCGCCTTCGCAAAGAGAACATGAATTTGCTACTCGCTGTCGGCGGTGGAGCGGTTGAACAACCACGTCTCGTGCGGATGAGCTATCGGCCAAAAAATACGAATGCGCAACCAATTGCCATCGTTGGAAAGGGCATCACTTTCGATTCAGGTGGTCTCGATATCAAGCCATCGAGCGCTATGCGCTGGATGAAAAAAGACATGGGCGGATCAGCCGCTGTCGTTGGTATCATGCGCTGGGCAGAGCAAGTCGGACTTCCAGTTCCACTCGATGGATACTTGAGCCTTGCTGAAAACTCTGTGAGCTCGAATTCGTTCAGACCAGGCGATGTCATCACGGCTCGCAATGGTCTGACGATCGAAATTCACAATACCGATGCCGAGGGTCGCTTGGCTCTCGCTGATGCGCTCGACGTTGCTGTGACCCAATCTGAAAAGCCATCCTGTGTGATCGATCTTGCGACACTGACCGGCGCAATCAAAGTCGGTCTCGGCGCCGATATTGCCGGACTCTTTTGCAATAACGATGTTTTGGCAGAAACGGTTTTCGAAGCCGGTGCTGATCGCGGCGATCTGTGTTGGCCGATGCCACTCTTTCAATCGTACAAATCTCTTCTTCGTTCTAATGTCGCTGACTATGCGAATGCATCGGATGGTTTCGCCGGCGCAATCACAGCAGCACTCTTCCTTGAGTTTTTCGTTAAAGACATTCCGTGGGCACATCTCGATATCTATGCATGGAAAGATGCTGCTGGTGGCCCCTACGCTGAAGGCGGCGGAAACGGTCAGCCAGTACAAGCTCTCGCAGAATTTCTCACTCGCGTCGCACTCGGAGGAGCTGAATGGGCGTGAGTGGGGAGTCCAATTCAGTAAAGACGAGCTTCGTCGAATTGCCAGACGAGCTCGATCGCGTTTTTCCCCTAATGAAAGAACTTCGTACGGCGCTTGATATCGATGAGTTCAAGCGTCTGGTGATGCTGGCTCACACAGCAGACGGCTATCGTCTTGTTGTACTCGAGCGCGGCGGAAAACCTGTGGCGCTCTTGGGTTATCGTATTCTTCATGATCTCGTTCACGGTTCGCATCTGTATGTCGATGATCTAGTGACAACGAAAGACCAGCGCTCGGCGGGGCACGGTGCCGAGCTTCTTCGCTTTGCCGAAGCAGAAGCGCGCCGACTCGGACTCACGGGTTTACGGCTTTGCACTGGAGTCGAAAACGAAAGCGCGATTCGATTCTATGAGCGCGAAGGTTGGTCTGCTCGCGCGCTCGCATTCAAGAAGAAAGTGCCGAGGCACTGATGCCCGATATTTCGTTGGCGCAAAGCGAGCTTCAATTCACTTATGCACGCAGCTCGGGCGCTGGCGGCCAGAACGTCAACAAGGTCAGTAGTAAAGCTGTCCTGCGCTGGAATCCGGCAGGCTCGACGAGCATTCCATTTCAAGTGAAAGAGCGCTTCTTAGCAAAGTTCGGAAACAAGCTAACAACCGAAGGCGACCTCATCATCACGAGTGACCGGCATCGCGATCAAGGCCGCAACGTCGCAGACTGCATTGAAAAACTCAAAGAGA
>DATLHP010000062.1:0-3586 GCA_035539835.1 Bdellovibrionales bacterium | reverse complement strand
TGCGTCGGCATTTGAAACAAATCGGTTCAGCGCGCGGACCGTGATTGGCCACTGTTTGAAGCGTTTTTGAAAAGTCTCTAAGTGCTGAAAGCTGAGAACTGTGGTCGGCGCAAGAACTGCGACTTGTTTTTTTCCTTCGACGGCCTTGAAGGCTGCGCGCATGGCGACTTCTGTTTTGCCGAAACCGACATCGCCGCAGACGAGACGATCCATCGGTCGTTCGTTTGTCATATCGCCAACAATATCGTCGACGGCTTTGAGCTGATCGTCGGTTTCATCATAAGGAAAGGCAGCTTCGAACTTTGCGAAATCCTCGTCGTTCTTCGGAAACGGAGGTCGGTGAACTTGGCTGCGTTTTGCATAGAGATCAAGAAGATCAGAGGCGATTTCGCGCAAGTGATTGCGAACGCGACCGGTGACCTTCTGCCATTGTGTGCCGCCGAGCTTGTCGATCAGCCGTTCGCCGCCAGGGCCCGAATATTTTTGAATCTGATTGATGCGATAAATAGGAAGATAGAGTTTGTCGCCGTCTTTGTAAGACAGAGTGATGAATTCGGCGTCGACTCCGCCAATCGGCATGACCTTCAAACCCTCGTAAGTGCCGATTCCGTGCAGAATGTGAACGACAGCATCGCCCGGTTTGAGATCGCCGAAGTTCATCGCGTGTGTGCGTTCGACGAGCGAGCCTTTTTGCTTATAGTCGCGACGCTTTTGTTTGCGCCCGAAGAAGTCTTCGTCGCGTAAGAAAATAATCTGTTCTTCGTTCAGTCGCAGGCTCTCGCGAAGACTTCGCGGAACGATGTGAATGAGATCGCGACTTTGTTGCTGGGTTTCGCGCCAGCTTTCAAACGAACCATCGGTTTCGCCAACAGTGGTCGGGTGAAAATCTCCGCGCTCGAGTAGGGCCGACAAACGCTGTGCTTGAGCTTGCGTGCCGGCGGCGACGAAAACGGCAAAGCCCTGTTCGCGCCATGAGTGAATGCGCTTCAAAATCTCTTCGAACGAATCCACCTGCGTTGTCGGAGGAAGTTTTACTTCGAGACTCGGGAAGGTGACTCGTACCCCTTCTTCGGATCCGGCGTGGGGAGCATCCTGAACTTCGATCTTTGAGAACGAGAGAGTTTGTACGACTTGGTCGCGCGGCATTCGGTCGAGATCAGTAAAAAGATCGGTAACGGCAGGCCGGATCGGATGCTCAACACTTTCTTTGTATTCGCGGCGTAATGTCTCAAGTAAGTGGTCGGCCTCTCGATCGATATCAATCGGATTCACCAACCACATCTG
This sequence comes from Bdellovibrionales bacterium, assembly GCA_035539835.1. GTDB lineage: Bacteria > Bdellovibrionota > Bdellovibrionia > Bdellovibrionales > JAMPXM01 > DATLHP01. Next base: position 2,302 of record DATLHP010000062.1, on the reverse strand, counting down.
GATTTCATGCTTCCCGAAATGTGAAAGCGGAAAACAGACGTCCTCGTAGAAGTCGCCAATCAAAAATTCCAGACCCGGAAAAAGCTGACCCTGAGTTAGGGACTGAAGAATCGAGTCTTTCTCGGTCTCGTCGACATTTCGGCCAGAGACATTCTCGCGATAGCGGCGACTTGCCCGCATCCGGGCGTCGTCATCGAAAACGATCTCGCGAGGCGGGATAATCGTGAAGCTTTCGGTCGTCTGTTCTGATCGTTGCGTTTCCGGATTGAAGAAGCGAAGTGAGTCGATGGTGTCGCCAAAAAGCTCGATTCGAACCGGAAGGCGGTGAGCAGGCGAATAAATGTCGACGATTCCACCGCGTATTGCAAAAGTGCCCTCATCTTCGACAATTGGAACCGATTGATACCCTAAGCTGTTTAGAGATTTCGTAAGCTGAGAGGGAAGGTCTGCGCCGACTTTGAAGCTTTGTGCTGCTTTTTTAAGCCGCTCGCCCGGGATCGTTCTTTGAAGTAATGCGCTGATCGGCGCGATAAATATCTGCCCGGGTTTTGGGCTCTGAGCATTGAATGCCCACCGAACGCGTTCGCTGACTAATCGTGAGTTTGGATAAAGGCCCGAATACGGCGAAACATCAAAGGCCGGCAAAATCGAGATCGAAAGTTCAGATGGCGCAAAGAAACGAAGGTGCGCTTCGAGTGCTTCGGCGCTTTTCGCATTCGGCACAACGATCAGGCGAGGTCGAGTAACGAGTTCTGGCGAACTCATTTGTGTCAGCAGCATCGCGACCGCCAAGGTCGAGTCGGTGCCGATGACTTCGAGTTCGGTCAGTTTCAGATCACGAACGGATCGCTCGAGAATCTTTTCGATATGAAGGCTGAGTGGATCGAACTTCATGAACCAAAGAGTATACCACTAGACACACGGCGGCAGCCCCCATCTAATCAATATGACTTGGAATCCCATTTTTCGGTCGGTATAAGTGAAAGTGCATTGAAAAGCTGTCTCCGGAGTACTTCATGTCGAGTCTTCTCGCCGTTCTCATCCTTGCCGCAATGACGACTGGATTCGGAATCCTGCTGCTCGTCATTTCCGGAAATCTCGGACCGAAAAGAAAGCCAACCCCAGCGAAGATGATGCCGTATGAAAGCGGTATTCCGGGGCAAGAGTCGAAAGACTCGAAAATTTCGGTGAAGTTCTATCTCACCGCGATCCTTTTCATAATCTTCGATATCGAAATTATCTTTATGTATCCGTGGGCGGTGACGTTCATGGATTTCGTTAAGCAAGGCCAAGGGATCTACATTCTCGGAGCGATGGGTGTCTTCATCCTTCTCTTCGTTGTCGGTCTCGTTTGGGAAGTAAAATCCAAAGCTCTGGATTGGAATAGATAACACATGGGTAAAGACGCTTTTGAAATTACGGTGAACGTCGTAAAGATGTTCGCCATTTTCCTTCTGATGGTTCAAATGGTTCCGATTTTGGTTTGGGTTGAACGACGCGGATCTGCGTTCATCCAAAACCGTCTCGGCCCGAACCGCGTTGGTCCACTCGGACTCTTGCAGCTTCTCGCGGACGCGGTGAAGTTCTTGTTCAAAGAAGAGTTCTTGCCGGGGAAGGCACACGCCGTCATGTATTACGGCGCGCCGGTGATGGCATTGGTGCCGGGCTGTTTGGCGTTCGCATCGATTCCGCTTTCAATTCCGATGGACATCGTGCCTTTCGAGTTCTTGGGAAAAACGTGGGGACCTTATACGTTCTTGTTCCAGGGTTACGACATCGGAATCGGTATCGTTTTCGTTCTCGGAATTTCATCGCTCGGCGCCTACGCGCTCTTGATGGCGGGATGGGGTTCTTCGAGCAAATATTCTCTGATGGGCGCGGTTCGCGCCTGTGCGCAAATGGTTTCGTACGAACTCGCGCTCGGTCTTTCGCTTGTCGGTATCTTGATGATCTTTGGAACATTCTCGTTCCACGACATCATCAACCAACAGGTTGGTAAGCCGCTCGCCTTTGCGTTCATGGGTAAAGAGGTCGTTATCGACTGGCTTCCGAACTGGGGGATTTTCTATCAGCCACTCGGCGCTCTGATTTTCTTCGCATCGACATTCGCCGAAACCAATCGCTTGCCGTTCGATTTGCCAGAAGCAGAAGGTGAATTGGTTGCTGGATTCCACACGGAATACGGCGGCTTCAAGATGCTGATGTTCTACATCGGCGAATACGGCCACATGATGGTTGCAAGTGCGCTGCTCGCAACATTCTACTTCGGCGGGTACGCGTTCCCACTTCCTTGGATGTGGGA
>DATLHP010000061.1:0-6794 GCA_035539835.1 Bdellovibrionales bacterium | reverse complement strand
GAACCGAGTTTCGGCAGTGGCTCAGCAGAATACCGAGACCTCGAAAATTTGTGAGGACTCGGGCGAAGCGCTGTTGTCACAAATGAAAGAGACGACGGCGATCGTCGAAGAACTTTTTAGCGTGATCTATGGTCGCTCGGGTAAAAAGATGGCGAAAAAGCTGACGAGCACTTACGATGCGGCATGACTCTTTCAGGAACGGCCAAGCGGGGATCGGAGTACGGCGTGGTGCACTCACAGGCACCGCGATCGCAATCCATTCTTGAGTTTCTCGAGGAAGAAGTTTCGCTCTCGATTGAGCGAGCAAAAGAGCTGCTCTGGCTGGGGGCGGTCTATGTTGATGGTCAGCGCGTCTGTGACCCAAATACTGTGGTCGGTGAGGCTTCCGATATTCGAGTTCACACGGAGCCTCGAAGGTTTAAAATTCCATCACTCGCTTCGCGTATCGTCCAAAAACACTCTGACTTCTATGTCGTCGACAAGCCCTCGGGTGTCCCGACACATGGGCTTGTCGACAATCTTCGTGAAAATCTGATCGCTAAAATGTCTGAGGAGCTCGGAGAGAAGCTTTTTATTACCCATCGACTCGATGTCGAGACGAGCGGACTCCTGATCATTGCGTGCAATAGCGAAGCTCAAGCGAGGATCAATGCGAAGATAGCTGCGAAAGAGATTCAGAGATTCTATCGAGCTCGTGTAGAGCGCCCGGTTTCACTCGGTCGACACGTTCATTATCTTGAACAGAGCCCAAAGGCGCCAAAGCGAGTCAGTCGGGTAGAGAGGCCAGGATGGCTGCGATGCGAGCTTGAGGTATTGAGTTGCACTGAAATCGAAAACGCACAGTACGAACTTGAAATCGAACTATTCACAGGCCGATCCCAGCAAATACGCGCACAACTCGCTGATCTGGGTGCGCCGATTGTCGGCGACGCACGATACGGCTCTTCGATTCGTCTCACTGATTCAGAAACCGAGAGTACATCAATCAGTTTACGCGCCGATCGTCTCATCGGACTTTGACAAATTTGAGCGGTTTCTGACAGGGCTCTAGGGCCGTTTTGCATCCGGTATTGAAAGACCGTTGGCAAAGTTTTCTCTCTTATGGTGCCGCACCATCGCTGCGAGAGAAATTACGCACATCTCATGCTTGGCAGACATCGTGCTCTAAGAGACGGAGTGCTTTTTCAAGTCCACCAACAATGGGAGTTTGGTAAATGAAAAAAATCCTCTTAACTGCAATCGCGATGGCTTCAGTAGCAAGCGTCGCAAAGGCTGATTCCTGGTACGGGCGTGAGCGCGAGGCTGTCTATCTGACACGCACGCAAATCTCTGGTCTTGGCGATAGCGACACTCTTCAAATCAATTCGTGCTCGGGTCCTGAGAGCGAGCGCATTGCTGCGATCAAACTCGTCATCAGCCGCAGCGACGTTCGTATCGATGATCTTCAGATCACTTATGGTGCGGACCGCTTCAACCCACGCCGCGATACGGATCGTCTTCCTGTTCGTGAATACTTGCGCGTCGGCGCTACTCGTTGGATCGATCTCGAAGGAAGAGCTCCACGTTGCGTTGAGAGCATCCGTATCGTTGGTCAGAGCCAATCAATCATCATGCAAGCTCGTGTCGAAATCTATGGCTTGAAACGTGGAAATCAGTGGGGACGTGATGATCGCCGCGACGATCGTTGGGATGACCGTCGCGATGATCGCAGAGACGATCGCCGAGATGACCGCTGGGATCGTCGTGACGACCGCCGTCCGCCGATGCCTCCGCCAATGCCACCACCGCGTCGTGATGACCGCCGGGATGATCGCAGAGACGACCGTCGCGATGACCACCGTCCGCCAATGCCTCCTCCAATGCCACCACCGCAACGTGATCCAGGCCAGTGCTACTTGGCTCGCTACCCAGACATCTGCCAAAACAGCCCAGGCAACTTCTGCCGCGATCCACTGAAGCACTTCAATCAGCACGGTCGTGGTGAAGGCCGCATCTGGGGCTGCCAGTAATAGATCGGTCAGTCAGTAGCGGTTTGGAGTTTCGGTTTCAGTACAGCAGTCAGAAAACTGTACTGAAACTTCCTTACTGTCCCTTAAGAATTGAAAGCAACATCGTCTTATCGACGGGCTTTGAAACGTGCTCGTCGAATCCAGCTGCAAGGCAGCGTTCGCGCTCTTCTCTCATCGCATGAGCTGTTAGCGCATAGATCGGAATCTTAACTCCGTTTTCACGCAGCTTTTGGAGTGTTTCGAAACCATCCATTCCCGGCATTTGAATATCGAGCAAGATCGCATCGTATTCGTCGCTAGCGACTTCACTGAGTGCTGCTTTTCCATCTTCCGCGAGTCCAACGTTGGCGCCCGATTTCGCGAGAATGCGCGACACGAGAGTACGATTGTCGAGCGAGTCGTCGACCACAAGAATGCGCATCCCCTGAAGAGCACCTTCGAACGAATTTAAGTGCTGGACCTTTCGTTTCGCGCTCGCGTCTTTCAGCGTAGCGGGAATACTCAATTCGAATGTTGTGCCTTTACCCGGTTGGCTTTCAGCGACAATGAGTTCTCCGCCCATCGCATTCGCAAATTTCTTCGATACAGAAAGACCGAGCCCTGTTCCGCCGTAGCGTCGTGTCGGCGATGGATCGGCTTGGGTGAATGGTTCGAAAACGTGTTCGATTTCGCTCGGTAAAATTCCGATCCCAGTGTCCGATACTGTGAAAACCAGTTCTGTTTTCACGTCAGAAATCGGCCGCGAGTCCAGTGTCAAAGAAACGCTGCCGCGATCGGTGAACTTGATCGCATTGCCGACGAGATTAATTAGAATCTGGCGCAAATGAGCAGAATCGGCTTCGACGAACGCTGGGACTTCATCGGTGACTTTGAAATCGATGTACAGGCCTTTTTCTTGCCCTTGCAATGTCAAAAGCTGCATGACGTCTTCAGCGATCTTCTTCGGCTCAAAGATCTCACTCTGTAGAAGCAAAGCCTCGGATTCGATTTTCGATAGATCAAGAATCTCGTTAACGATGCGCGAAAGCTGCGATCCGTTTCTGAGAATTGTTTTTAGGTAAAGAGCGCGATCTGAATCGTTCAGCGACGAATCTTGCAAAAGTTCGGCGAAGCCAAGAATCGCACCCAATGGCGTGCGGATCTCGTGACTCATATTCGCCAAGAACAAACTCTTCGCTTTGTTGGCAGCATCAGCCTCTTGGCGTGCGGCACGTTCTTTTTCGTAAACTTCGGCGCGATCCAATGCCTGTACGCAGTGATCGGCGAGAGCTTGAAGGTATGACTTCAGCGTATCGGTAAACTCGCGTTCAATGGCGAAGCTAAAACCAATAACACCGAGAACACGAGGGCCTACCATCAGCGGAACAGCGATCGCCGATTTTCTCTTGATGTGAACATGTGGAAAATGCGCAGCGACCGAAGCCAGAGTTTTCTCATCGTCGGCAATGACGATCTCTTTGCGTTTGGCTGCCCAAGAAATGAGTGTTTCGTTTTCGATGTCTATTTTTTGAACTGTCGAATCAAAAGCTTCGCCATAGCCTCTCGAGTGCAGAGAGCTGAGTGTGCGTGCGTCGTTCTCGAGGGTGAAGATCACTCCCGCGACAGCTTCAATTGCATCCAAAGATTCTTTCAAAACGATCTCGGCGATTTGTAGGGGAGTGATGGCTCCCGACAAGCTCGCAGCGACCGATTGAAGTTTCGTCATTTTTTGACGAGCTCGGCGTTCACGGTCGTCTGCGACCATGCGATCGGTGATGTCGTCTTGGACCGAGATCCAGTAGGTCTCGCCCTCGATCTTGGTTTCAGAAATATGTCCTTCAGTTCTGAAGCGCGTTCCGTCTTTGCGGCAGTTGACCCATGTGCCGTGCCAGACGTGATCGTTTTTCAAAGTTTGCATCAGCTGTTCGAGATCAAGCTGACTCTCGGCAGTGTTTGGACGAAGCGTACTGACGTGTTTTCCGATCAGTTCACCGGCTTCATAGCCGAACATTTTGTCTTGTGATGGGTTCGTATAGACGATGATGTAGTTCTCATCGACCATCGCAACGCCCTCGCGCATCGTTTCGAGAACGACTGAGCGAAACTTCAAGGAATCTTCGATCATTTTGCGATCATGAATGTCGGTGCAGGTGCCTAGCCATTCAATGATCTCGCCATTTTCATCGCGCATAGGAACGGCGCGTCCCAAGAACCATCGATAGTGTCCGTCGACGCTGCGAAGGCGATACTCTTGGTAAAACGTTTCGCCGGTGGCCATCGAAGCCATCCACTTTTCGAAAACGAATTCCGCATCAGCGTGGTGGAGTGCATTCGCCCATCCGCCATTTCTTTTTTCTGTGATGTCGATGCCGGTGTAACGCAAGCAGAGATCGTTTGCGTAAGTGGGATTACCGGAAGGATCGGCTGTCCAAATAAGCTGCGGCAGCTGCGAGAGAATCTTCTCTAAGCGTTCCCCGCCATTGGGAAGCGGGTGACGACTAAGCTGTTTAATTTCCGAGCCTTGCGGAATCAGTGAACCATTCGATGCCATGGAGTTTGGGTACCACAATTAGGGACAAGAAGTCGCAAGGCGCGCGAATTTGTGAATAACTCTATAAAAATGCCTCAGCCTGGTGCGTTAAATGATACTTTAACAAATTTGACTCAAAATACAGCATTTTCAAATGAGCATTTGATTTTTTACGCTGTATGGCCGATAAATTGGGTATGGCAAAAAATAAGAACCTTCGGGAGTCGGAAACATCCGCTCCAGAGAACACCAAAGAGCTGTTAGTCCAAGCTGCGAAGCACCTCTTTGCATCGAAGGGCTACGACGGCACCACGGTAAAAGACATTGCCGATCGCGCTGGCGTGAACATCAGTCTGGTGAGTTATCACTTCAACGGTAAAGAGGGTTTGTACCGAACCTGCATTCTCGAATTTGGGCAAAGTCGTCTCGATGCCGCCCAACGTGTGCTTCAAGTTCCCTCTTCTTATGAAGAGTGTCGTGTTCGGATGCAGATGTTTGTCGAAGAGATGATGAGTTGGATGATGGCGAACCCGGAATGCTGTCAGATGATTCAGCGTGAGGCTGAACTTGGCTTGCCCGTCGCACAAGATGTCTTCGAGAGCACGTTTCTTCAAGTGTTCGTAACGTTGAAGAAATTCATAGCCGCGTCTCAAGAAAAAGGGTTTTTGAACCCAGAATTTGATCCGCACCTTGCGGCCTCACTTTTCCATATGAGTCTCGTGCATATCACGCAGATGGATAAATTGGGCGCGCGGTTTTTCGGCTTAACTCTGCAGGACGAAAAGTATCAAAAGAAAGTTAAAGACCACTTGATCGAAATTTTTTTGAAAGGCCTGGCGGGTGCGAAACATCAAGCCAGAGGAGAGTAGTTCATGAAGGCATCAGTGCAATCATTCCTCAAAGCAGCAATTCTTGGCGTGAGCGTTGTCGCTCTCGGAGCGGCGACATGTGTTGCCAATGCTCAACCAAAAGCGCCGGCAAAAGCGAGCGCCGAAAAGACGCCGAAACCGCCAGAGAAAGCTCCGCCGCGAGTCGGAAAACTCACGCTCGAAAAATTTTTGAAACAAGTGCGGGAACAAAACGGCGCGTACAAATCGGCCGAGGAAACTGAAGAAGGCGCAAAGCTTCGCTCTGATGAGTGGAAGTTGCTCACGCGTCCGAATTTGATCGGTAACTATACGCACGGTGAAGACTATCGTGAAACCGGTTCTACCTTTCAAGGTGATGCCGCGCGGAACCGCTCGTGGTACATCGGCGTTCAGCAACAGTTCGGTTTCGGCCTCAGCGCTGAGCTGAAGTACACAGTCACCGATTTTTCGATTCCAAACATCAATCGTCTGGCCGGCGAGCCTGAGTACACGACAGCGGGACCTTCGATCGAGTTCAAGCAATCGCTCTGGAGAAACTTTTTCGGCAACGAAACCGAAGCGCAGCAAGAACAAATCGCAGCGAATGCGGGTTTGACGAAGTTCAGCTCGAATTTCCAGAAGATTCAGTACCTCGCACAGGCTGAAGCCGCTTACTGGCGTTTGGCGCTGGCGCGTGAAGCTGTATCTGCAGCTCGAGAAACTTACGAGCGTGCAATTCGTTTGCGCGACTATACGGCCGGCCGCAAACGTCTCGAGTTGGTGGATCGATCGGATGTTTTACAATCTGACTCAGCTTTGTTGGCTCGCCAACTCGAACTCCAAGCGGCGACGGACGAAGAGAAATCCGCATCACGCGCCCTCAATACCTTCCGCGAAACCAATAGTGACGCTGTTGAAGAGAACCTCGTCGAATTTGACGCGGGCTCAATTGATAAGCTGAAGATTCCTGAGCGCGCTCAGTTCCGTTCTGATGTTTTGGCGGAAGAGCAAAGATTGAAATTGGCGGCTGCGACAGCAAAGATCGGCCTTGAACGCAATAAACCAACGGTTGATCTCATTGGTGCTCTCGGCTTTACGGGCAGAGATGTCGACCATGCCGCAGCGTTGGATGAAAGCTGGCAAACGGATAACCCGAATTACGCGATTGGCGTTCAAATGACGGTACCGCTTGATATCGGCAATTCGAGCGATGCACGCGCGGGCTATCGTCGCGAGGCCGCTGCGGCGGATGTCGCCTATAAAACGGCCGTCTTCCAACAAGAGCGTCTCTGGGAAGATCTCACTCAGCGTTTCCAAGACAGTGTTGAGCGCTTCAAGATCGCATCGAAAATGGAAGCATCTCAGCGTGAGAAGCTCGATTACGAAAAGGTTCGTCAGAACCGCGGTCGTACGACGACTTACCAAGTT
>DATLHP010000060.1:0-10199 GCA_035539835.1 Bdellovibrionales bacterium | reverse complement strand
TCGGCAACTGACAATCCGCTTGTCTTCGAAAAAGATGGAAAGATCTTGAGATGCGGAAACTTCCACGGTGAGCCAGCGGCCTTCGTTCTGGATTTCATGGCGATCGCAGTATCAGCGATGGCATCGATCTCTGAATGCCGTATCGAAAAACTGATCAACCCGGCGATGAGTGGCTTGCCAGCGTTCCTTGCGCCGAATGGCGGTCTGAATTCGGGTCACATGATCGTGCAAGTCGCGGCGGCGTCACTCGTTAGCGAAAACAAGATTCTTGCCCATCCAGCTTCGGTCGACAGCATCCCGACATCAGCCGATAAAGAAGATCACGTTTCGATGGGAACGATCGCGGCTCGCAAATTCGGCCAGATCGTAAAAAATGCCGAAAACATCGTGGCGATGGAATTCTTGTCGGCGACCCAAGCGCTCGATTTCTTGAAACCGCTTGAGCCAGCCGGAGCCGTGAAGCCAGCGCATGCTTTGATTCGTTCGAAAGTTCCATTTGCAAAAGAAGACCGCGTCTTTGCAAACGACATTGAGACCATCAAACAAATGATTCGAAGTGATGAGATTCTCGACTGCGTTCGTAGCTCAGTCGGTGAACTCGAGTGGTAAGGAGATAGAGTATGTCATCAGGACCTCGCACGGTTCGCTCACCACGTGGAAACAAATTAGAATGCAAAGGTTGGCTACAAGAAGCGGCTTACCGCATGTTGCAGAACAACCTTGATCCAGATGTTGCTGAGAAACCAGAAGATCTGATCGTGTACGGCGGCATTGGAAAAGCGGCGCGAAACTGGCCATCGTTTGATCGCATTCTTGCTGCGCTCAAAACACTTGAGAATGACGAAACACTTCTCATTCAAAGTGGAAAACCTGTCGGCATATTGAAAACTCACGAAGATGCTCCGCGTGTTTTGCTCGCAAACTCGAATCTCGTTGGTCACTGGGCGAACTGGGAAGTCTTCCACGAGCTCGATAAAAAAGGTCTCATGATGTACGGCCAAATGACGGCGGGATCGTGGATCTACATCGGAAGCCAAGGGATCGTTCAAGGCACGTACGAAACATTCAATGAATGTGGCCGCCAACATTTCGGCGGTGATCTCAAGGGCAAAGTGATTCTCACTGCAGGCCTCGGTGGTATGGGCGGAGCGCAAACGCTCGCAGGCGTTTTTGCGGGTGCGGTTGTTCTTGGTGTCGAAGTCGATCGTCGTTCGATCGATAAACGTTTGAAAACGAAATACGTCGACGAACTCGCGACGGATCTCGATGATGCTCTTGCGCGGGTAGCGAAGTACAAGGCCGCTGGGGTCGCGAAGTCGATTGCTCTTGAAGGCAATATGGCAACGGTCATTCATCAACTCATCGAGCGTGGCTTCAACCCCGATGTTCTGACTGATCAGACAAGCGCACATGATCCGCTCAATGGCTATGTGCCAGAAGGTTACTCGGTTCCACAAGCGGAAGAATTCCGGAAAAAAGATCCGAAGACATACGTCGAAAAATCCATTGCGAGCATGGCAAAGCATGTTCGCGGAATGCTCGAAATGCAGAAGAAGGGTGCCGTGACCTTCGACTATGGAAACAATATCCGTGCTCGCGCCGTTGAAGGCGGAGTGAAGAATGCGTTTGATATTCCGGGCTTCGTTCCTGAATACATTCGCCCGCTCTTCTGTAAAGGCTCAGGACCATTCCGTTGGGTTGCTCTTTCGGGTGATCCTGAAGATATCAAAGTGACCGATGATGCAATTCGCGAACTCTTTCCGCACAAGAAAGCGCTCATGCGGTGGCTTGATATGGCGGAAGAGCGTATTGCGTTTCAAGGATTACCGGCGCGTATTTGCTGGCTTGAGTACGGCGAGCGACACCTTGCGGGTCTAAAGTTCAATGAGCTCGTGCGCACTGGCAAGGTGAAAGCACCGATCGTTATCGGTCGTGATCATCTTGATTGTGGTTCTGTCGCTTCGCCGAATCGCGAAACTGAAGCAATGAAAGACGGCTCGGATGCCATTGCGGATTGGCCAATCTTGAATGCATTGACCAACACGGCTTGTGGATCCACTTGGGTGAGCTTCCATCATGGCGGCGGTGTCGGCATGGGTTACAGTCTCCACGCTGGACAGGTCATCGTTGCCGATGGAACTGAGGCCGCAGCTCGGCGTCTTGAGCGCGTTCTGAAAGCGGATCCAGCGATGGGTATCTTCCGCCACGTTGACGCAGGCTATGAAGATGCCATGGTCACGGCGAAAGAACGCGGCGTTCATTTGCCATAGAAAGACTCAGGTAAGGTTTTTCGTACACAACAGGCGAAGAACCCTTGCGAGATAATGTGGTTGTGGCAATTTGACGCCTATGGTGAAGAACTGGTTTGATCGCATTCCAGAAAAGCTAAGACCCTATCTTGTAACGTTGTTAGCTGTCAGCGGCGTCATGGCTTTCAAGCTGACGTTCAACGAGCTCGCGAATATCGATAGTCCGATTCTTATGCTCGTCACCGGCATCGCGATCAGTGCGTGGTATGGCGGCGCTGTACAAGGTTTTCTTGCGACGGCGTTGTCGTTGGTATTTATCATTTGGCGATTGGGTCTCGATCCATACACCGACAATCTTCCATCGCATATTTGGCCCGCACGAATGTTGATGTTCTCGGTCGACTGCGTTCTGGTGACCTTGCTTTGCGCCGGTCTAAGAACTTCGCGGAACCGATTGGGAGACACCCTTGATGAACTGACTTCCACCGAAAAGTCTTTGGATCGTTCTCAGATGCGACTTCAGAAGATTTTCGAATCGAACATGATCGGACTCGTGTTCAGCGATTATTCGGGCCACATGCTCGAAGCCAACGATTATTTTTTGCATCTCCTTGGCATCAATCGAGAAGAGCTCGAGCTTGGAGATCTTACTTGGCAGCAGTTCACACCGCCCGAAGATTTGCCTCGGGGACTTCAAACTCTACGAGATCTTCGTGAAGGAAGATCGTCACCGACATTTGAAAAAGCCTACATCCGAAAAGATGGTACCCGCATCTCTGTACTGGTCGGAGCAGCACGTATCGACGATGAATCTCTAGTGGCGTTTGTCGTTGATTTGAGTGAGCGCAAACGGGCAGAACAGGCTCTTCACGATGCCAATGAACGACTTGAAGAGAGAGTTCTTGAAAGAACTCGCCAAGTTCGCCAGTCCGAGAGCTTCCTGGACTCAGTGATCGAAAATATTCCGAATATGATCTTCGTCAAAGACGCGAAGGATTTGAGGTTCGTTCGCTTCAATCGCGCGGGTGAGCAGCTGATTGGGCAAAATCGTTCGCAGATGCTCGGCAAATCTGATTACGACTTTTTTCCGAAAGATCAGGCGGACTTCTTTACAGCCAAAGACCGCGCAGTGCTCGAATCGAAGAATTTGTTGGATATTCCAGAAGAGCCGATTCGCACTCCAAATGGCCTGCGCTTCTTACATACGCGAAAAATTCCGATTTTTGATTCCAATGGAGTCGCTCAATATCTTCTTGGTATTTCCGAAGACATTTCTGAAAAGAAACTCGGCGAAGAACAGCGTCTCGAGCTTTTCAAACTTCAGGCGGCGCGGGACGAAGCCGAGAAGACAGCTTCGCGTCTCGAATTCTTAGCTGAACAAGCAGAAGAGGCGAGTCGTGCCAAGAGCGCATTCTTGGCGAATATCAGTCACGAAATTCGAACTCCATTGGGTGCGATGCTCGGATTTGCGGAGCTCGGTGTTGAGGACGCTGATCTGACAGAAGAACAACGAGAGAGTTTCAGCACGATTTTACGCAATGGACGTCAGCTTCTGGCGCTCGTCGATGACGTCCTAGATCTTTCGAAAGCTGAAGCCGGGCATATTCGAATCGATAAATCGGTATTCTCGCTTCCGCATTTCATGAGTGAAATTTCGAATCTATTCAAGCTCAAGGCGATCGAGAAAGGGTTGGACTTTCAGATTGCAACCAAAGGCGTATTGCCCGAGAGAGTCATTGGCGATCCAATACGCATTCGCCAAATTCTTTTGAACCTCATCGGAAATGCAATCAAGTTCACTCCCAATGGGAGTGTCTCTGTCATTGCTGATTTTGTGCAAAAAGAAGAGAACGTCGGAATACTCTCGTTCTTGGTTCGCGATACCGGAATTGGAATTGGCTCCGATCAGGCTCAGCGACTTTTTGCGCCGTTCATTCAAGTCGATGATTCAATGACTCGAAAATTTGGTGGCACTGGTCTCGGCTTATTCTTGTCAAGACGACTCGCCAGACTCATGGGTGGAGACGTCGTTCTCGCTTCGAGCGAACTCGGTAAGGGGAGCGATTTCCGTGCGACCGTTGAAGTCGAAGAGATAGCGACCAAGACGATTCCACCATCAGCAGACCATCAAGTGATGTCAACCGAGAGAGCGCCAGCACCAGGCGCTCGCGTTCTTGTCGTCGACGATTCACCCGATAATCGCGCGCTTGTGAAAGCATTCTTGGGAAAAATTGGAGTCGAAGCCGACGTTGCCGCCGATGGAAGTGACGCCGTGACAAAAGCGATGAGTGAACACTACGACATCGTCTTTATGGATCTTCAAATGCCGATCATGGATGGCTTTAAGGCCGTTAAGATCCTGCGCGATAAGGGCTACCGAAGACCGATTGTTGCTCTGACAGCTCACGCGATGAAAGGCGATCGCGAACGAGTCATGGAAAGCGGTTTCGACAATTACTTGGCAAAGCCAGTCACCAAACAATCGCTAGCAGACTGCCTAGCAAACTACGTTCAGTTAACAGAGGCATAGAAGCAAAAGGCATACGGCATAAAGGCATACCGGCATACGGCTATGGGCATATGCCCAAAGGCTACGGGTCAAATGGCAAACGGCGCACCTGACCTTTGCCATATGCCGTCGCCATATGCCCTTATGCCGGCACCGTATGCCATCTGCCTCTATGCCGTATGCCTTTTTCTTTATTGCGCAAAGATTCGGTCTAGCTCTTTGAGCTCTCGATTTTGCGCTTGAACGTGGCGGTCGATTCCGTTGAGTGCGGTTTGCGCTTTGATGATTGAGGCGAATGCTAGTGATGAGACTGGTCGGCGTACGCTCGCTAAGCCGTTGGCTCGATTCATGGCATCGTCGAGCATCTCTTGCGTTGATAGCGCGAGATCGTTCAAGAAATCGCGAATCTGTTGTGCCTTTCGTTCGGCGACGATGTCATCTTCGGCTTGAGCCTTGCTGATCAGAACTGTCGTTTGGGCCTCGATCCAATAAAAGCGTGCGAGACCTTCGTTCCGCGAATGCTCGATATACCAAACAGCGTTCTGTGCGAAGCTTTCGCTCACGTATTCCAGTCGATCAGATTCAAATACTTATAAAAGAAGACCCTCAACCGCGATCTCCTCAAAAATCGTCTGCACCAAAAATCGATATGTCGCTTGAGTGAGTCGTTCGAGGTGAGTGGCCGCATTACTCAGGTTGTTTGCGGTATGGTATGCCTTCTTTTCTGATTCGATTATTTTACGGAGCTGCGTGTTTGATTGGAAGTCATCGCGCTGTTTGCGCTCTTTATTGAAATTGTGATGAGTCATCTCGTGAACGAGGGTCCATCGATCCATCGAATCGTCGATCATGATGGTCGGCTTTTGTACGCGGTCTTGAGGACATTCGTCTTCAGGACAGTTTTCGAAATAAAGCCCGGCAAGAATACCTTCGCCGCCATCGCCAGCCACTGATTGCCAAAGGTACATCAACTCGGGCGGTGGTAGTTTAAGAAACGCGAAAAGACGACACGGTTGTGGTCCACCTTCTGAAGCGCGGCGAGGTACTTTGTTCAAGGCAACGCCAAGGCGCTCGCCATAAAGCGCAGTCTGGGTTGGCGAAGCTCTTAAGACCGCCTCAAGATCAGCGTAATCGTATGGCTTGGCAAAGTATCCTGAGTCGCGGATGTCATCGACTTGAATGTTAGAGACGTCGGCCGGCTCGCCAAGTCCTGGCGTGAATTCTTCGCATGAGGTCGGATCGTACGCCGGATTGTAGTAACTCTGCTGGGGGTCATCGGGTTGCTGCGCACAGGCCGTGAGCAGAGACATTCCGATGATAATGAAGAGCGCGCGATTCAACATTCCCGACTAGTACCGAAGACCTTCGTCGTTGTTAAGTGGGTCGCGAAAATCGATGTAGATTCTCGACGAGTAGCGTTCAGCCGGACGATCCGCGTGTGGCCGTTTTTCCCGGAGCTGCGTTCTTTTCAATGAATTCGATGATTAGGCTTGCCACGTCTACCGAAGTTGATTTTTCGATCCCTTCGAGGCCCGGCGAAGAATTCACTTCGAGAACGAGAGGTCCTTTCTTTGCGCGGATGATGTCAACACCGGCAACGTTCAGGCCCATGATCTCAGCGGCCTTGATCGCCATCGCGCACTCTTCGGGAGTGACTTCGACATGCATCGCTCGTCCGCCGCGATGAAGGTTGGAACGGAACTCGCCATCTTTCGCTTTTCTCATCATGCTAGCGACAACACGATTTCCGACAACGAAACAACGAATGTCGCAGCCCGAAGCTTCTTTGACGAATTCTTGCACGAGAAAGTAAGCATCGAGATCTCTAAAGGCGTCGATGACGGAGCCGGCGGCATTTTTTGTTTCGGTGAGGACGACACCTTTGCCTTGAGTTCCTTCAAGAAGCTTAATCACGAACGGCGGTTCGCCAATCAACGAAATGACATCGTGAGTATCATCTGGAGAGTGCGCAAAACCGGTTACAGGAAGCCCGACGCCAGCTCGAGCCAATAGCTGGTTTGAACGAAGTTTGTCGCGCGCTCTAGTGATGGCTTGAGATTCGTTCAGGCAGTACACGCCCATCATCTCAAACTGTCGAACGACGGCGGTTCCGTAAAATGTGACCGAAGCACCGATACGAGGCACAATCGCGTCGAAGTCGTTCAACGGTTCGCCTCTGAAATGAATCGAAGGATTGCTCGCGCTGATACTCATATAGCAGCGCAGGGGATCAATCACTCGAACAGAGTGACCACGGCTCTCAGCGGCTTCAATCAATCGGCGGGTAGAGTAGAGCTCTCTTTTCCTTGAGAGAATCCCGATTTTCACGTCGAACCTTTCTTGCGCCGCTTGGCTTTGCGCCGATCAAGCTTCCGATAGGCGCCGACAATTTTCTTGGGTCTTCCAAGTAGATACGAATGCGCCGGATCGATCATCAAAGTTTTCATGGCGCTTCGTCCAATCAGCATTCTGTGAGACATCGTTTCGCGATTGGCCAAAGTGATCTCAATCGGGAAGACGCGACCGCCGATTTCGATGGGGGTCTCGATGACATAACGACGTTCTCGGTGGCCACCAGAGTCTGAAACATAACGATGGTCGACAACCCGCGCTTTGCAGACGACGACAATGTCTTTTCGGCCCTGAACCGGGTGAACAGAGAAACGCACCATCAGATGCCCATGCTCTGTGAGGGTCTCAACTTCGAAAGCATGGAGCGACGATGTGCGAGCGCCTGTGTCGACTTTCGCTTTGATGACCGGAAGTTTGAGCTCCGGTAGCGCAATCCATTCTCTCCAACCGATCAAAATGCGTGATTCAGTCATGACGGCAGTATGATTGACACCTTAGGGCTCCGCAATGATCTAATCGAAGCGTCTATTAAAGGATCGCAGATGGCTCGCTCGACATTGTTTAGTGGTATTGATCGGCTCGTTTCTATGAAGGGCGCCGCTCAAAAGAATGGTCGGCGTATCGAAGCGGCCGACCTTTCGATCGTGAAAGATGCGGTTATCGTCGCGAGCGGCGGAAAAATCGATTGGGTTGGCCCCAAAGGCGAATTGCCGAAAGCGATTCGAGCGAAAGTCGGCCAAACCGTAAACCTCGGTGGGGCGACAGTGCTACCGGCCTTCGTTGAATGTCATACGCATTTGATTTTTGCCGGGAATCGGGCCGGAGAGTTCGAGCGCCGACTTCAGGGAGAGTCTTACCAGGCGATCGCAAAAGCGGGAGGCGGAATTCTCTCGACCGTCAAGGGTACTCGATCGGCGACCGAAGCGGAGTTGGCGAAAGAGGGACAAAAACGCGTCGATCGCTTCCTCAAACAGGGTGTTGCGACAGTCGAAATCAAATCCGGCTACGGTTTGAACGTTAAAGAAGAGATTAAAATCCTCAAGGCTGCAAAACGCTTAAAGAAAGTTCGAACTATTCGAACCTTTTTGGGTGCGCACGCAGTCTCTCCGGACTTTCCGAATCTCGATGCCTATGTCGACCATTTGAGTGACGTAGCACTTCCGCGTATCAAAAAAGAGAAGCTGGCTGAGCGGGTTGATATCTTCATTGAGCAGGGGTTTTTCACACCCGAACACGCGCGCAAGTATCTCGGCAAAGCGCGTGAGCTTGGTTTTGGCATTGCCGTTCACGCCGATCAGCTTTCGCTTTCGGGTGGAAGTCACATCGCCGTCGAGTTCGGCGCACAATCCGCAGAACACCTGATCAAAATCGGAAACGATGAGATCGCGAAGCTCGCCAAAAGCGACTTGAGCTGCGTTCTCTTGCCGAGTTCGGACCTCTATATGAAGTGCGACTATCCACCGGCGCGTCGACTGATCGACGCCGGAGCGCGGGTGGCTCTTGCGACCGATTTCAATCCGGGCAGTTCTCCATCACAAGATTTGGCCTTAGTAGGATTGTTGGCGCGACTTGAAATGGGGATGAGCTTGCCCGAGGTTTTGGGTGCTTACACGGTTGGTGCGGCTCATGCTCTCGGTCTAGGTGAGAAAACAGGATCGATTGAGGTCGGGAAGTTCTGTGATTTCGTTACTCTCGACGGCGAAATCGAAGAGCTCTTCTATGAAGTCGGTCGAACACCGGTCGATCGAGTCTTCATCGACGGCAAGCTTCGGACGTAGAACCCGACCCTTTGTAAAAAAGATTTGCATTTAAAAAATACGCCTGACTAGTCTTGGACATGACACTCCCTCACGGCAGGACGCCGGAGGGGTGTCCGATCGAAATTCCGCGGGGGGCAGAATTTCGAAATCACTAGAGGGTTCCACGGAAGGTTAAAACCGATGTCGACTCAAGAAATCGCAACGTACGTTACACAGAGCCGCTTTTTTTCTCCGGCGTTCAATGCAGCCATCTTCGACGGGCCAATTCGCATCTACTTCGCGCAATACCAAGAAGCTCAAGCCTTGAAGCTCTATTTCAACCTGCAGGAACGTTTCGGCGATATCCGTAAACATGCTCGCGGCATTTTCCGCCAAAAAGGCCGCAATATTTTCGTGATGCTTTACCCGACTCAAGAGACCTTCGAGCTTTCATTCGGAGAAGAGCCAATTCGCAGTCATCCAATGGGTGACGGCGCTGAGGCGAACCCGTGTGTGATCGTTCGCGATCAACTGGGCTCTGACTTTGTTGTCGGTGTGAGCGGTCCTCTGGAGGATCGTGCGCTTGAAATGATCTGCCAGGAGATGGATGTGATCGTAAAAGCGAATTCTGATACCGAGCAAGAGCTCGGCGCTTAAAACGCCAATCCCATTCCGGCTTCAAACCGAGTGTCGGTGTCGCGTCCGCGGCCCGACTCGATGGCGATGTCGGTCTTAATGACGACTTGCTGGTCTGGTTTGAAGTTCAACCCAAACGTCCACAGATCGTTTTTTATCTCTCGTATTTTTTCGTCCTCAAAGCTCACAAAAATCGGAAGCTGAGCGCCGTTTTCAAATGATTCTCTAAAAAGGTCGTACATCAAAACGATCGTTGAACCACCAATGCGCTCTTCATCCGTCAAGAGACCGCCAGTGAGAATCGCCGCAAACTGAAAACGATCAAATCGAATGGCTCCGTGAAGCTCAGCAAGGTTCACATTCTCTTCTGAGATCTCTGCGACCGTTCCTCTGTAGATCGAAACACCGAGTCCGGGTTTTGTGAATCCAGTGCCATTGCCGGCCGGAGCCGTATCCACTCGGGCAAAGAATCCGAAGTCATCGTCGTAGAGGGTACCGAGCTGGCCTTGAACGGGTCCGACAAGAATAAATCCGGTGACTCCATTTTCACTCCACGCTTTGGGAAAAAGCGTTTCTTCGAACATGGGGCGATTCACGCCTGGATACATCGGTGGTTCAAATTGCAGATTCGTGACTCCGAATGGAACAAGAATATGACCAAGCCTGAAACCAAGTGTGGTCTCTGAGTCTCCCTTGATCAGGACGGCGTAAAGG
>DATLHP010000059.1:0-3103 GCA_035539835.1 Bdellovibrionales bacterium | reverse complement strand
GACATCAACAGATTGAATTGCAGCGTTCACCCGAATCGGAGTTCCGTCTTGGGTCGGAAGGTTTCCGTCGGTCGACAGTTTTAGATTTAGAGGAGCGCCAACTCCCGACGTGTCGAAAGCAGTATCTCCACTTGTTTCGTCGAAGGTATAGACGGCAACTGCCCCGCTATCGTCACCTGACATATCAGCCTCGCGGAGTGCAAACGCCGAAAAAGACAAGCTCAGAATTTGAAAGGCCGTCAGCAATGAGAGAAAACGCACAACCACCCCTGAGATCAAACCTTTCAACATCCGGTCCACACAAACGCCAATACAGCGGACGAAGACCGTGAAGCGGTTTGACAGTGTCGTCAGGGAAGTCAACTTCCCTACCCGCTCCTACAATCGTCAGAACAATTGAATCGCTAAACGAATGTCGTGAAGTTTCGGACTGAGATTTCTGAGAATCCCGAAGTGAAACGGATTTGCCGGATCAAACTGAGACGAAGGTGAAGCCTCTTACTGCGAGTGCCTGACGTAGCATCGTATGCCCATCGAATTCAACGACTTCTCCGTGGGCCATGACGACACGATCGAATTTCCATTCCATCATCAAAGTGCGCATCGAACTTTCGAAAGCGCTCCGATTCGCCAAAGAGCGAATAAAAAGTCGGCTGACCGCAAACCGCTTATAGGTTCCAAACAACCGAAGCAAGATGGGAGCTGCCCAACCTCTTGGTCTTTGAAGATTGAAAACTAAATCAACAACAATGAGCGTTCGAGTCGAGACCTCAAGGAATGCAACTTCAGTCGCTCCCACCAGACCTTCAATGACAAGAGCTTTGACCTCCGTTTCATACGGCCAGGGATCTCGACCAAAAATCTTATTCCACCTGATACCCGGGCGCTTCTTTTCAAGCCCCGGTGCCGCCCAAATCGTCGCTCGAGGGAAATGGCGAATCGCTTGCTCGACGTACGTGTGGTGCAATTCCGATGGAGCGACGATGTCGGTGACATCGCCGAGTTCGCGAATTCGCGACAACTGGCTTTGATCGAACTCGACCGGAGAAATCAGGATCAATGCATTCGATGTCTTAATCACTGAGCAGCGCAATGGCAGTTCGAGCATTCCGCCAGGCATCATCATTTGGGAATCTAAAAGCAGAGTTTTCATCTAACGCTTTCTCCTGAGGTCGTCTAAACTAACATACCGAATGGCCCCGAAGAATCACTTGAAAGATATGGCTTTGATCATCGCTATCGCGCTCATTCATATGATGAGTGCCGAGGCCGGATTTTTTCTCGCGTCAATGCATCAGAGTTCGTCCCCGGTTTGGCCTGCCTCGGGAATTGGCGCCGCTGCCGTGTTCTTGTTCGGATGGCGTGGAGCTTTAGGCATCTTCTTCAGTGCCTTTTTCGTCGGGCTCTGCAAATCAATTCCACCTCTCGTTAGTTTCGTTATTTCGGCTGGCAACACCCTAGAAGCCTTTCTCTTTGTTTATCTTCTGCGCCGAATGATGTCGGTTGATACGGAATGGAAGCTTCTTTTCCGTGCAAGCGCCTATCCCGTGGCATGCGCTATTGCATGTCTGTTGAGTGCCGCCATTGGCACCGGAGCGATGTGGCTTGGAAACCAGATTCCTTCGTCTGGATTTTTTGAAACCATGTCAACATGGTGGGTCGGAAACGCACTTGGAATTCTCATCGTCGGCACCCTCTTGATGATTGAGAAGGGGCAGCGCTCTTTCGCGCTGTTCACTCGCGGCCGCACATTCGAGTCGTTTACTGTCATCTGTATTGGCATTTCACTTCTTTACCTTCTCTTTCTTCAAAACGACCAAGCATCGCTGCTGTTCTTTTTCTTCCCTCTAGTTTTGTGGCTCGCCACTCGGTTTGGAGCACTCGAAGTCCGTATCCTCATTCTGGCCGTGGCGGCATTCAGCGTCGTCATGACGGTGAAAATGGACGGACCATTTCATCATGGAAATTTTCATCAGAATGTTCTCTCGCTCCAGATTTTCTTGGCGGCTCTGGCTATCACTGCGATTGCTCTAGAAGAACTAAAAGAACTCTCTAACATTCGAATTTCTACCGCAGCACTGCTCGCGAGCTGGGTCGTTTCCGGGTTGATTCTTGCTACCTACGAAAAGTCAGAGAACGAAAAGACTGAAAAGCGTCTGATGAACTTGATTGCCGACGCAAAGAAAGATCTTACCCAGCGGATGCTGATCTATGAAGATACCCTCCGAGCAGCATCGAGTTACCTCGTCGCTTCGGAAACTCTCAAGAAAACAGAATGGCATGAATATGTTCAAAGCCTGCGTTTACCAGAGCGTTATCCTGGAGCGCGCGGTCTCGGCATCGTGCTCCCCGTTGCTCCAAGTGAAGTCGATGCCTTCGTAAAAAGAATCCGTAACGACGGCCTCCCAGAATTCACAATCCGCGATGTTCCTGGAGCCGATCGCTCGAAGCTCGTTGAAAATGCCGAGCATTATGTCATTACCTATCTCGAATCTGTGCAAGAGAAGCCGAGTGCGATCGGCTTGGATATCGGCGGAGAAATCGGACGCAGACGAGCGGCAGATCAGTCACGGGACACCGGCGAACCAGTCATGACTCCTCCATTGAAACTCATCCAAGACCGTCGCACGGGTTTAGCGGTGATTTCACCAATCTATAAGAGACATCACTCAATCGATACCGTTGCCAAACGCCGAGAATCTCTTCGTGGATGGGTCTTCGCTCCGTTCATTGCAGATGAGTTCTTTAGAAAGACGATTGGTGAATTGGGCTCTCAACTCGATTTTCAATTTCGTGATCCCGGTATGCCCGAAGACTTCGGACCCATTCTGCAGTCGACGGACTTCGACGAAAACCCATTTGGGACGATCCGCGACACGATTGTCTTGGGTCAACGGCCCCTTGAGATTCTATGGAAACGCTCAAAGCATTTTACGACGGATAGCGGGATCAATGAAGCTTTGCTGATTATTGGATGCTCGCTGGTTGCCATTCTAATCGCGATGGTGATCTCGAGTTTGCAACTCTTAGGCGAACGCGCCGATGAAATCGCAAAACAAAAGACGGCACTTCTCAGAGAACGAGAAGCGATCCTGAGCCAAAC
>DATLHP010000058.1:0-5624 GCA_035539835.1 Bdellovibrionales bacterium | reverse complement strand
ATTGATTTCATGCGCGAACGCGCAAAAGAACTCGGCTTCGAACTCGAAGTCGTCCCACCGGTGAAGGTTGAAGGCATTCTTGTTTCGAGTAGTCGCATTCGCCAAGCGATCGAGGCCGGAGAAGTGAAACTTGCGAGCCAGCTTTTGGGACGTCACTTCTATGTACGGGGTCTTGTCGAGCGAGGAGCTGGTCGCGGACGCACGATTGGAATTCCCACCGCGAATCTTCGAACGACGGCAGAAACTTTACCGAAGCGCGGAGTGTATGCAGCTTTTGCGACGGTGCGAGGGCAGCGCTGCAAAGCCGTAGTGAATATTGGACTCAATCCAACTTTTGTTGATACCGCAAACCAAAATCTCAGCGTCGAAGCGCATTTGATTGGATTTTCCGACGACGTGTATGGTGAAGATTTGCGCCTCGAGTTCGTCGATCGACTTCGTGACGAACGGAAGTTTTCGAAAGTCGAAGATCTCATTACGCAAATCAGGAACGACATTGATAACGGCGAAAAGATTCTCGATGGAAAGTAAGCCGATGCGTTGGTGTGAAATTTCGGATTCGAGTGAGAAAGTTCGGTTCGAAGCTCTGAGTGCCGCAATGAAGTCATCCGGTCATGAAAACTCCGTCGAATTTTTTACGGTAACGAAAGATGATTTTGGCGCGCAGCTGGCAGCCGTCGAACGTGAGTTCGATGGAATCCGGCTCAGCGGAAACGCGAGCGAGTGGATATTTCAACAAACGGAACGAATGCCATCGCTGACCGCCACGCTCAATACGGCGGACGCGCTCGCGCGTGAAGAAACCAAAGAAGGAATTCGCTGGTGGTCACGTGCCTATCTTCTCGATGGATTGAATCGAACATTGGCTGCTTCGAAAACAACACCTGATATTTCTGGCGCTGTTTTCATTTTGGGAGCACGGCCGATCACTCGAGTTTTGATCGCGTCGTTGGCGCGCATTGGTTTTAGTCGATTCAACATCGTTGATCCCGACGAGACGAAGGCCCAGGAGTTCTGTGAGAATCTAAAAAAACGTCTCTTCGGACTCGACGTTCATAGTGTCGCCCGCCATTACATGACCCAGCTTCCTGGAATTCATTCTTTCGCCGCCAACGTTCTCGAACACGGAAAAGACGACGGAACAATTCAGGAACTCTTCTACTTTAACTTCCTGAAGCCGAACGGACTTTGGCTCGACCTTCCTCTGAGTCCCTTCAATCAAGCACTCGAGGCGGAAGCAGTTGCAGTAGGCGCTTCGATTCTCGATAGTTCGAGCGTTCTTTCGCAAACGGACGCTCTTTGGTTGAACGAGTGTTTCGGTGTCGAGATCAGTCCGCAAACCCTCAAAGAAAAGTTCGATCAGAGCCGGCAATCAGTCTAGGACTTTAGATCAGTTCCTATCTTCGCGAATTGAACGTTAAACTATTGAAAACACCGCGAATCCGGGATGGTCATATGTCCGCAAAAAAGCCGTTGGGTGAACTTCTCGTTCGAGAAAATCTCGTTAACATGGGACAGCTCGAAGAGGCTCGCAAAGAGCAGCGTTCATCGGGCGGAAGACTTTCTTCCGCGCTCGTAAAACTTGGTCACATCAAAGACAAAGAAATGGCTGAGTTTTTGGGTCGCCAATATTCAATGGCGACCGTGGATCTCGATCAATTTGAAATCGACGAAGACGCCATCAAAACTGTTTCTCGTGAGATCTGTGAAAAGCACATGGTCATTCCGGTGTCGAAAGCGGGCAACGTTCTCGTCGTCGCTTTCGCTGACCCGAGTAACATGTTTGTTCGTGAGGATTTGACTCTCGTCACTCGCTGCAAAATCGAAATCGTCATTGCTCCGGAAACGTCGATTCAAAAAGCGATCGAGAAATACTTCGGTAAATCGACAACCGACATGGGTACGGTGGTCAGCGATCTCGAGATGAGCGATGAGGCGCTGAACTTCACATCATCTCTTCAGGCACAGCTGATCGACAATGCGGCCGATGGTGATCAAGCGGCGATCGTCAAATTCGTCAACACGATGCTGATCGAAGCGATCAAGCTGAAGTGTTCGGATATTCACATCGAGCCTTACGAGAAGCGTCTTCGTGTTCGGTTTCGTATCGATGGCCTCTTGCACGAAAAAGTTCAACCACCATCGGGTGTCGCCAACGCCCTTTCGAGTCGTTTGAAGATCATGTCTCGTCTCGATATCGCTGAACGTAGAAAGCCACAAGATGGTCGTTTGAAGGTTAAAACTGCAAACGGTCTCGAAGTCGATTTCCGGGTGAGTGTTCTTCCGACATTGTTCGGCGAAAAGATCGTCATGCGTCTTTTGGATAAAGCCAACCTGAAGCTCGATATGACGAAGCTTGGTTTCGAACAAAACGACATGGATCTTTTCAAGATGAGAATCAATGAACCTCAAGGGCTCGTTCTCGTTACCGGTCCGACGGGTTCAGGTAAGACAACGACGCTCTATTCGGCTCTTTGGAGCTTGAATGATCCACAAGTGAATATCAGTACGGCGGAAGATCCGGTCGAATTCAACTTGGATGGTATCAACCAGGTTCAAGTTCAACCGAAAATTGGATTCGGATTCCCCGATGCGCTTCGTTCATTCCTTCGCCAAGACCCTGACATCATTCTCGTCGGTGAGATTCGAGATCTTGAAACGGGTGAGATCGCCTTTAAGGCGGCAAGTACGGGTCACTTGGTTTTGAGTACTCTTCACACCAACGATGCTCCGTCGACGATCTCACGTCTTCTCGATATGGGAATCGCGCCATACTTGATCACTTCAACGGTTTCGTTGATCGTGGCTCAGCGTCTTGCTGGCCGCATCTGCGAGAAGTGCAAAGTTCCAGAGAACATTGATCCGAAGGTCCTCATTGCTGCTGGTGTTGCAGCGGCGGAAGCCGCTGAGTACCAGTGCATGCGCGGTGAAGGCTGCAGTGCTTGCAATGGCTCTGGAGTGAAGGGGCGAGTTGCGATCTATGAATTGATGGAAATGTCGACGCCGCTTCGTGAAGAAATTCTTCGTGGCGGATCTCCTGTCGAGATCAAAAAGGCAGCGATCAAAGGTGGTACGAAAACTCTTCGTCAAGCGGCATTGAAGAAGCTCAAGGCCGGAATGGTTTCGTTGAGTGAAGTTCTTGGCGTTACCGTCGAGGACGATAAAGCATGATTACTCTCTTGCAGTTGTTGAAATTTGCAACGGATCAAGGCGCCTCAGATTTACACCTAGTTGCTGGTTCTCAACCTGCATTGCGAGTGAACGGTCGAATGGTTCGAGTCAAAGCGGAAGCGATGACGAAAGAAACGACGCGAAAGCTTTGTTACTCAGTTTTGAGCGATGCTCAAAAGGGTCGCCTCGAAGAGGAAAAAGAACTCGATTTCAGTTTCGACGTGAAAAATCTCGCACGTTTTCGTGCGAACTTCTTCTTTCAGAAGAACGCGGTTTCCGGAGTGTTTCGTCGTGTTCCAGTAACAATTCCGAAATTTTCGGATCTGAATTTGCCACCGGCGATTGCCGAGCTCACGGGCCTTCCTTACGGGATGGTTCTCGTGACGGGTCCGACTGGTTCTGGTAAGTCGACGACGATTGCGTCGATGCTTGATAAGATCAACGCAGAACGCTTCGGACACATCGTCACGATGGAAGATCCGATCGAGTTCGTGCATCAACATAAAAACTGTATAGTGAACCAGCGCGAGATCGGTACCGACACTGCTGGTTACAAAGAAGCGATGAAATCGCTTCTGCGACAAGATCCTGATTATTGTTTGATGGGTGAGTTGCGTGACCTCGAAACGATCGAGGCTGCTATCAACACCGCCGAAACAGGTCACTTGGTGTTCGGAACGCTTCACACGAACTCAGCGGTCTCAACGATCAACCGTATCGTCAACGTTTTCCCCGGCGATCAACAAGACCGCATTCGTGTATTGTTGAGCTTCACTTTGCAAGCCGTGATCTCGCAGCGCCTGCTGCCGAGCTTGCAAGGTGGTCGAGTCGCTGCCATCGAATTCATGTTGATGACGACGAGTATTCGAAATCTTGTCCGCGAAGGTAAATTGCACCAAATTCCTGCGATGATGCAGGTCGGGCAAGAACGAAGCGGCATGGTGACGATGAATCAAAGTCTGATGAATCTTTTGATCAAACGTAAAATCGACGTAAAGACAGCGTTTGCGGCTTCGCCTGAGCCTGAGCAGCTCGATTCGATGCTGAAAAAGGCCGGAATCTAATTTGGAGTTGAACGAGTAATGCCTAAATACGTCTTCGAAGCGAAGGGCCCCAACGGTAAGGGATTTCGCGGGGAAATTGAAGCTGGGAGCGAGAACGAAGCGCGTGTGAAGCTTCGCGCTCAGCGTCTGATGCCAACGAAAATTTTGGCAACCGCTGGCTCAGCAAAAAAGGCCGGCGGCGCCGGATTTGGCGTCGGGAAAGTGAGCTCGAAAGATCTTCAGATCTTTACTCGTCAGCTTTCAACGCTTTTGAGTTCCGGTGTACCGATCATGCAGTCGATGGAGACCCTTGCCGATGGCTCGCGAAGCCCGGGTTTGACGTTTGCTCTCAAAGACATTGCGGATCAAGTCAGCAAAGGTAAACGTTTTGGTGAAGCTCTCGCCGGGCATCCGAAAATTTTCGATCGCTTCTATGTGAATATGGTCATTGCCGGCGAGGAATCCGGTAACCTCGATCAAATCTTGAACCGTCTCGCTGTTTACATCGAAAAGTCGGTGAAGATTCAGGGCAAGATCAAAGGTGCGATGGCCTATCCGGCGGCGATCATTGCAATTGCATTTCTCGTCGTTACTGGTCTCTTGGTTTTCGTTATCCCGAAATTCAAAGATCTCTTCACCTCTTCAGGCCAAGAGCTACCGGCACTCACCAAGCTCGTCGTTGCGATGAGCGAGTTCGTGCAGGCTCAGTGGTACGTTCTCATCGGCGGAATTTTCGCGATTTTCTATAGCTTCAACACCTATCGCAAAACAGAGGCCGGCAAACAGGCTCTGGATGCAATTCTTATCGATGTTCCGTTCATGGGTGATCTCATGAAAAAGGGCGCCGTTGCTCGCTTTACACGAACACTGTCGACTCTCCTTGGTTCTGGCGTCGGTATCATGGAGGCGCTCGACATCGCTTCTAAGGTCGTCGGTAACTATGTCATTGAGCGCGCGATCTTGCGCGCCAAAGATGCCATTACCGAAGGAAAATCACTCACTGTTCCGCTCGGTAAAGAGAAATACATCCCACATATGGTCACGCAGATGATCGGAGTGGGTGAGCAAACAGGTGCTCTCGATGTGATGTTGGGCAAAGTCGCTGACTTCTATGAAGACGAGGTCGATGTCGCCGTTGGTGCTCTGACGAGCGTTCTTGAGCCGATGATGATGGTTGTTCTCGGTGGAATCGTCGCCTTCTTTGTTATCGCGATGTATCTTCCGATCTTCAACATGGCGTCAGGAGCCGGTGGTTGATGAAACCTGAAGTCGGACTCGATTTTTCAAAGAGCCGAAATCAGATGTTGATCATCCAAGCTGTTCGCTTGGGTTTTATACTTGTTATTCTTGGAGTGACGCTCGCGTTTCAGGCGCTTCAGCCTGAATTCGTCAATATCGACGTCCTTCTCC
>DATLHP010000057.1:0-8850 GCA_035539835.1 Bdellovibrionales bacterium | reverse complement strand
AGGTCACAGTGATTTTGAATGCGCGCTTCGGCAGACGGTTTCAATTTCAAATGCATTTTGAAACCGACATAACCACTGTCGCGACCGACCCGTTCTTGAAGAGTCTTAAATTCAGCCTTTCCAGTCGCAACGATCAAACGTTGCGCGCGGATCTCACCTTCTGTGGTCGAAACGACGATGGATCCAACAGGACTTTCGAGTCCCTCAAGAACTTCGCGGACCATTTCTCCACGATGAACTTTGGCTCCGGCTCTTTCGGCGGCTTCGAGAACTTTCTCATCAAGAATCTTGCGAGAAATCCCCGCGCCCTTGATGGGAAGCGTGACTTCACAAGTGTGCTTTGGTCCATGCAAACGGAAGCGGCCAATCGTCGTCGCGCCAAGCCCTGCGACGTCGACACCGATCTGTTTGAGGAGTGGAATCGATTCTCCACTCAAAAATTCTCCGCACACTTTGTGATGAGGATCCTTTTCTTTTTCGAAAAGTACGACCTCGAGACCCTTGCGCGCAAGAATCGCCGCCGCGATCCCGCCAGCCAGACCGCCGCCAATAATGGCGACATCGACCGTCGGATTCTTTGCGATCGATTGCTTTTTGAGGTCTTTTTTCACTGATCCGCCTTGGCATCAAAACTGTGACAAAACAAACCATACCGAAATGCCCAATGCCAGCGCAAGCGAACTGACGAGCGTGCGATCCCTGCCCGCTCAAGATAGTGATCCCAGTCTTCAGGTCGAAAGCTACGCGCAACTGAGAGCGGCGCATCGTTACGAACCAGGCGACCGAATCCAAAAGCCTTCGTAAAGAACCGCGCGAAATGAAATGCGACCGGGTGTCGATGCAAGTCATTCACAAACCAACCAACCCGCGAGTGATCGGTCATCCAACGCAACAAACGAACAATCTCATCATCATTCAAGTGATGCATCATGAGTGCGTTGATGATGAGATCATATTCTTCATCGACGTCGAACGCATCGGCTGTCTCGAAACGAATTCTCATCTCGGGTTGAGTCGCGCTTTCAGCCCAACGCTTAGCCTTCGGGTTGATATCGATTCCAGTCAATTCAATATCGAAACCTTTTGCGTCGGCCCAGCGACGGATCATACGGAGTGTATCTCCGTTTCCAAATCCAATATCGAGTACTCGCAGCTTTTCTTCACCATTGAGGCGATAGGCACGTTCGACGGCTTCAAGTGTTGGCGTATAGCCAGACGTTAAGCGATTGATCCATTCGAGTTCTTCGAGGCAGCGTTGATATTCACCTTCGTGATAGTCATCGCCATCCATGATTTCTTCTGTATAAGTTCGGCCGCGCAAAGACATCGCTGACACCATTAACCTATCGCCTTGTGAAAACGCATTGATTCAACGGTCAAGCCAGGACCGAACGCCATGGCGACTCCATCTCCGTGTAAAGCCGGCTCGGCAAGCATATCTGAGAGTACAAACAAGACGGTGGCCGAGGACATATTGCCAAAGTTTCTCAAAGTATTTCGAGAGAAACTCATTTCACTATCCGTCAAACCGAGCTGTGTCTGAACAGCGTCAAGAATACTTCTTCCCCCAGGGTGAACCGCCCACAATTTCGTGTTCGCGCGTTGGTCAGCGTCGATGAATTTTGGATGAGCCGATTGAAGGCTTCTACCGAGAGCCTTCGGAACATCGGCTGAGAGAATCATATTGAAACCCGTGTCTCCTATGTGCCACTGAATGAGATCTTTTCCGTCTTCAAACACTCGAGCGTGAAACCCATCCAGTCGAAGCCCCGACGCATCGCTCGAAACCAAGCTCACTGCACATCCATCCGCAAATTGCAGAAACGCCATGAGCTGTTCGGGCTCTGTGCTTTCTTGCAAGTGAAGAGTACAGAGTTCGAGGTTCACCAAAAGAACTGTCGCATCGGCACGCGCGCGCACGATGTGATCCGCCAATTTCAAAGCATTGATGGCAGCAAAACATCCCATGAAACCAACGCTCGTTCTTTCGAGATCTGAGCGAAGACCGAAGTGCTTTTGAATCTCTAGATCGAGGCCCGGCGCATAGAATCCAGTACAGCTCGTGACAATGAGATGCGTGATCTTCGATCGATCCACTTTTTCAAGAACCGTCTCAATCGGCTTTTCAGCCAAGCGCATGGCTTCGCGCTCAAAAAACTTCATTCGCGATTGGGTCGAGGGAAATTCTCCCCGAGTGAAAAACCCATCGGCATCAAGACGATCAGGTTCTAATGCAGGCCTTACGACCGAGTAGCGCCGTTCAATGTGACATTTGCTAGCGAGACGCGAAAAGAGTTTTCGCATCCGCTCGTCTTGGACGATTTGCGGGATGTAGGAGACGAATTTTTCGTGAACTTCATGCTGCGGAACACTGGTGACGATGCGATTTAAGTAACTCGACATACTTTCCTCACACTAGTGACACGGTTCCACCTTCGACAACGTACACGTTCAAGAACAGGTTTTCCCCCAGAACCCGCGCCACTTCCATTGATTTCGCGCCGTTCTCACAAATGAGAACAATGGGGGCATCCTTACTCAATCCAAGGTGGCTAATATGCTCCACAGCAGCAGAAGCCTCGAGCTTTACGGAGCCATGCAGAAGTGAATGTGCAGAAGACTGGACACTCAAATTAAAAAAGTGAAACAGCACACCGTTCTTCAGCAAGTTCTCGAGCTGATATCGGCCAATCATCAATGGGTCAGACATGATGCGTGCTCTTGGTGGCTGACAACGCCAAGAAGGCTGCGAGAGCCGTCAGTACGGCTGCGAACATGAACGGAGCGCCATGACCAATGCGTTCGTATAAAACGCCGCCAATGATCGGGCCGAGAATTCTTCCGAGAGAAGCCAATGAGTTCGTTACACCCATCGCCGCCCCTTGCTCATCGGCCGGCGTCGCCAGCGAAATCAAACCGAGATTGGGTGGACGCATGAGTCCGTTTCCGACTGCCAGAATCGTCATCGCAATCGCCAAAACTGCGACCGAAAGAGAAAACGGAATCATGAACAAGCTCAATGCAAAAAGGCAAAGCCCAATGAAGAGTGTCTTGCGCTCACCCACTTTCGCCATCGTTCGACGGACGAGCCAACCTTGGGTGAATGCCATCAACACGCCGACATAGGCGAAACCATAGCTCGAAATCTGTAGTCCCCAACCAAAGACGTCTGCGACATACGGAAACAACATTGCTTCCATTTGCGCCATTGCAAGGCCACTTAAGAAAAATACGATCATCAAGGGGCCGGCTTGAGGTCGCGAGAAGTGATGCAGAATTTCTTTGATTCGATTTCTTCGCTGACTCTTTTTTCGTTTCTCAGGCGGCAAGCTTTCACCGAGTCTGAAATAAGCGAGCACCAAGTTGCCAAAGCAGAGAGCCGCAGCACCAATGGCCGAAAAGCCCATTCCAAATGGCGGTTCAGATCCTAGTTTCGCACCCAGAATCCCGAGGCCTGCTCCTAAAAGTGGGCCAACGATGAAGCCGATACCGAATGCGGCACCGATCAGGCCCATTCCTTTTGAGCGCTCTTCAGGTTTGGTGACATCGGCGATGTACGCATGGGCAGTCGAAATGTTTCCGCCAAAAATCCCGGCAAACGCTCGCGCCAAAAAGAGCACCCAAAGCTCTGTCGCAAATCCAAAAGCGATATACGAAATCGCGCCGCCAAGAAGGCTGATCAATATGACAGGTCGACGACCGATGCGGTCACTCAGCGAACCCCACATCGGAGAAAAAATAAATTGCATGATGGAGTAAACCGAGAGCAAAAGACCGACTTCAAACGCACTCGCGTTGAATTCGCGCGCAAGAAATGGCGAAAGCGGAATGATAATTCCGAAACCAATCAGATCAATGAATACTGTTAGAAATATAACCGCGAGTGGTGAACGCCCACGGGTGTTTTGCGCCTCGACCTTCATCTCGCCAAACATCGCATCTTTAAGATCGACTGTCCAATTCATGCTAGCATCGAAAACGACTATGACGCTGATCTTGATACTTCTCTCGATGATGTCTTCTGTTGCACTGGCCGGCTCACTCCCCGAATCGCCACCGTCGATTTGGAATCCAGGTTCATACGGAGTTTCGGCGACTTCTGAGCTCTTCACTTCAAACGCCAACTACGGCGAAGAGCGCGGGTCCTATTCAAAACTTGAAGAAGGTCATTCGATCACCGTCTTTGAAACTCGGCCTCGCGCTCGCTATGCGTTCACGCACGCGATTTCTGCGTTTGCTGGAACATCATTTGCGCAAACCAAGGCCGTCGATTCCGACACCGAAAAAACCAGCGCAAATTTGACCGAAGTGTATGGCGGCTTTGATTGGCAGCTGAATCGCCGCTGGTGGCGTGTCGTACCCGAATTCGAATTCTCTTATCCGGTGACCGCAACCGATCCCGATCAAACAGTGCCGCTGACGAGCGACGGAGTCTGGTTCATGCGAGCGGGCGTCTTTTTGTTTAAACCATACAAGCGCATTCGCTTTGAAAGCTACCTGGGGCTTCACTATCCTGGCGAGGGTTTGGCAAAACGCTTCAATTATTCTCTCGCCAGCGAGGTTGCGTTGATTCGCGGCTTCTCGATCGGCGGCGGAGTCTATGGCTACGAAACGATCGTCTCCGACGACAAAACTCAAGCAGAGCGCACACGTACAACCGATCGGGCCAATGCCGGAAGCCAACGCTTTTGGGCCTATGATCCTGCCCTCCTTGAAGCAAGGGCATGGGTTGGCTTCCGAGCTGATCGAGCCTTCACTTTCAGACTTGGCTACGGAAAAACGATCAACGGCGTTAGAACCGCAGAGGGCTCCTCCGTCTTACTGAGTATTGCGTTCAGTTCACCCGGCGACAAATCGCGAGGTCGCGCTATTCGAGCCGGTCACACGGTCGAAGACGAAGAAATCATTGAACCCGAAGTCGAAGCACCGCGTGAAGAGTTCGAAACAGAACCCGAAGTGGTTGATCCAGAGCTTTTCGATCAACAACAACGTAAAACGAAATCCAAACTGGAAGATCGTCAGTGAGCGAACTCGCCGCGGCTATCACGGCGTGCAAGAGCGGAGTTCGCATCAATGTGCACGCACAGCCAGGTGCCAAACATACTGAAATCATGGGTCTTCACGGAAGTGCGATAAAAATTCGCGTTCACGCACCTCCTGTCGACGGAAAAGCAAATGAGGAACTCAGGTGCTTTCTCGCAGAACAGCTCAAGGTCAACAAACAAGCTGTTACGCTCTATAAAGGCGACAAGAATCGAGCAAAAGTCTTCGAGATCCATGGCATCACCAAAGAACACGCCGTTTCCTGCCTCCTTGCCTGAGCCCAAATACCGTTGCTAGTGTTTTCCTTTCGTCATTGAACGAACACGGAGGACACCATGAAGAAGATCTTGTCACTGTTTGCAATGCTCACGCTCTCGCTTCACGCACACGCGGCCATCGTCAAAAAAGATGTCGAGTACAAAGATGGAAAAGATGTCTTTCAAGGCTATGTCGCTTACGACGACTCGATCAAAAAACCGATGCCAGGCGTTCTTGTCGTTCACGATTGGTCAGGTCTCACTGACCGAACGAAAGAAAAAGCCGATGCACTCGCCGAACTCGGATACGTCGCATTTGCCGTCGATGTGTACGGCAAAGGGATTCGCCCCACCGGAGAAGAAGCCGGAAAAATCGCAGGCCAATACCGCAACGGCGATCGCACTCTCTTTCGCAAACGTTTGAAACGCGGGCTGGCGGTCCTTAGAGACCAAGACGGCGTCGATAAAAAACGTGTTGCTGTTATCGGATATTGCTTCGGCGGCACTGGCGCCATCGAGCTTGCTCGCAGTGGCGCGGACCTCAAAGGCGTCGTTTCGTTTCACGGCGGCCTCGATAGCCCGAAGCCTGAAGACGGAAAGAAGATCAAAACAAAAATTCTTGCTCTTCACGGCGCAGACGATCCCTTCGTCTCTCCCGAAAATCTAAAAGCATTCGAAGATGAAATGCGAAACGCGAAGATCGATTGGCAATTGCACAAGTACGGTGGCGCAGTTCATAGCTTCACCGACAAGAGTGCAGGCAACGATAATTCAAAAGGTGCTGCGTACAACGAACGTGCAGACAAGCGCAGCTGGCAGGAGATGAAACAATTCTTCGCCGACAATCTCTAGTTTCGCTCTCGGAATACGCGCGACAAAGGTCGAGAAGATCGATCCTGACAGAATCCAAACACGTTAGAGTTTGATCGATACGCACTTGGCTCTCTACGATTTTTGTATGAACAAAATTCGATTGAGCCGAGTCGCCTTTTTGGTGTCGTTGATTCTCACCACGGCATGCGCCCACGCCACTGAAGTTTTTGATCTCAAAGATCAAGTTGAAGAATACAAAGTGCGCTACGGTCTGCGCGATCCCTATACAAAACTGATTGATAATCGTGGCGATGGCTACGAAGACCTCTATGGTGTTCGAAATCTTCGCGTTGTTCTTCATGGCGTTTACTATCGCGGCGGAGCGAACAACAAATATGATCGCGTCAGTCCACGCGACAATATGAATCCGCTTCCGAACAAAGGCCTTAACAACCTTTGCCAGCAAGGCTTCTCAGAAGCCGTCTATTTGTACCCAGAAAACTACGACACCGCTCCAAAGAAGACGAACTGTAGACTGGTCAACGACAACACCACCACTGCCCTCGCGTACGATCAGAAGAATGCCTTCACAGCAGGCAATGAACGCATCCTGCTCGAAAAGATTCACAACCACATTAAAGGTAAAGTTGCGGGTCCTATCTACGCTCACTGCTGGAACGGATGGCATGCCTCGGGCTTTATCGCGGCAGCTGCCCTCAAGCAGTTTTGCGGCTGGTCTGACGCTAAAGCGGAAGACTATTGGGTCCGCAACACTGACGGGAATCTCGAAGGCATGGAAGGCGTTCGCCGACGTGTCCGCACCTTCCAACCTTATAATGATCTCAAGATTACAGCGGCTGAACGCGATCTGATCTGCCCTTAGTTTTGTTTGGGTTCTGTTAGAAGAAAGTTTTTCAAAACGATCCTCTGGACTAACTAGGGCTACTGGCGTAATCACTCGGCTGCTATGAGACTTTAGTACGCAGTCAAGAGGGGGCTCTTGGCTCGCAAGGGGGAATAATGGTTCTCAACGCCGTTCTTTTGTTCCTGTTCTCGACTTCGCAGCCTGCTCTTGCTGACGATGTTTCAATCGATGCTACAACCGCATACTACGGACAAGAATTTCGCGACGCCCGCGTCGGCGGCGTTCGTGACGAGAGTTTGATCGAAGTTATCCGCGAAGTGATCTCGCAAAGGCACCTTCGTCATCCTGGCCAAATGGATACGATCGGAAACTGCGATACGGCGGACCGCAACTGCAAAGGCCACGTTTCTGTCGGTTACAACACCGCCCGCTCAACGATCTTCGGAAACCTCTACCTGGTTGAATCCGGTGGCGGCTATGGCGTCGAAGAAGTTTACTGCCAGCACATTTACGATCGTTCGGACTTTAAAAAAGCTCCGTTTCCAGGTCCCGATGTGATTCCAAACCACAGCGTCGTCAATGCTGAGCACACTTGGCCGCAATCGAAATTCAATCGTCGTATGGATAGCGGAATGCAGAAATCAGATCTGCACCACCTCTTCCCAACCGATTCTGAAATGAACAGCACACGCGGCAACTTCGAGTTCGGCGATGTCGACACTCCTGAGCGCGAATTGCGCTGCCCAGAATCGAAGATCGGTTCTATTAAAGGCGAAAATGGGCGCTTTTTTGAACCACCGGCTCCTCACAAAGGAAACGTCGCTCGCGCATTGTTCTATTTCTCGGTTCGCTACCAGATCCCAATTGGTGGCCGACAAGAAGCGACTCTTCGCCGCTGGACGAAGCTTGATCCGGTTGATGCTGAAGAACGCGATCGCAACGATGCGATTCAAAAAGTTCAAGGCAATCGAAATCCTTTCGTCGATTACCCAGAGCTCAGCGATTCAATCTCGAACTTCTGATAAGTAAAAAAAGAGCAGACCCAAATAAAAACGCGGAATCGGTTCTCGATTCCGCGTTTCTTTTTTAAGGCTTTGGTTTGAATTACGCTTTGCCCGCAGGCGGTGGCGTTGCGCGATTTTGCGGAGCTGCGAACTGTTGTTGTCCGCCATTCACGTGTGCGTTGGCTTGCGCGAGATTGATTTGCGGCTCTGGCTGCATGAAGTGGCTTTGCTCGACCATCTGGAGATGCGCCTGAACCACTGAACGCAAGTTGATTTCGAATTGCATGCGAATGCGCTTCAAATCAGCGATCTCTTGATACACTCGCTTCAACTGATCGCGGCTGTCGCGAAGAATGAATTCTGCTTTTTGCTCGGCGTCGCCAACAATGAGTTTGCCTTCACGTTCTGCATCAGCACGAATTCCATCCGACATTTTTGCTGCCGTTTGGATTGTTGATTTCAATGCGTCATCACGCTCTCTGTACTCATTGATCTGAAGATCTTTTGCGCGCAGAGCTTCTTTGAGAGCGTTGCGTTCGCGAATCAGCTCTTCCATTCCGTCTGCGACGTCGCGAAGAAAATCGTTCACCTCATCCGCATCAAAGCCCATGACTCTCTTAGAAAACGATTTGTGGGCGATATCGATCGGAGCGATCTTCATTTGGTAGTCCTCCATGACTATTTCAGCTTTTAGAGTAATGGCTTGCCCGGAAGTCGAGCAATAGGGCTTCCTGAATCAGGACCAAGGGCGCGGCTAGCCGCTTAGTCGCGTGAAGTGCTTTTCGAGAGTTCTTGTTCGCGCAATGCCGCTTTTTCGAAGCTGTAACGAAGTCCGCGCTCAAGTTCGAGCTCGCGCATGGACTGAAGT
>DATLHP010000056.1:0-5729 GCA_035539835.1 Bdellovibrionales bacterium | reverse complement strand
TTCTTGAGTCGTGAAGCGTCCCATACCAATTCGAAGTGTCACTGCATCGTCTTGATTGCGGTCGATGGCAGTGAGCACGTGGCTCTTGCCGCTGCCAGAGCAGGCGCTCGCCATGCTGAAGGCGATCCCGTTCAGGTTTTGGAGAAACTCATCCGTATCGATTTTTGAAAAAGACAAACTCAAATTTCCGCAAAGGCGATTCGACGGGTGTCCGTTGAGATCCGCCTCCGGTAGGCTTTTGCGGATTTTCTCGCAGAAACCAGCAATTCGTTTCGACGCAGAGTCCATCGTTTCAATTGCGATTTCGGCGGCTTTGCCGAGACCGACGATAGCAGGCACGTTCAAAGTTCCACCGCGAATTCCGCGCTCTTGTCCGCCGCCGCCAGCTTGAGCGGCAACTTGAATACGATTCGGTTTTTGACCGATGAAAAGAGCGCCGATTCCTTTCGGACCGTGAAACTTGTGCGAAGAGATCGAGAGAAGATCGATGTTCATAGAGCGAACGTCGATGGGATGTTTCCCTGCGGTTTGTGCAGCATCGACGTGAAATGCGATATTCTTCGAACGAAGAAGTGCACCAATCTCTGTGATCGGGTGAATCGTTCCAATTTCATTGTTGGCATGCATGAGCGACATGAGAACAGTGTTCGGTTTTAGCGCCGCTTCGACCTGCGCAACGGTGATCTGACCAAGCTTATCGACAGGAAGAATCGTCACCTCGTGACCGAGATCTTGTGCATACTTCATCGCTTCGAGCGTCGCTTTATGCTCAGTCGCACAAGTGATCACGTGAGAACGTGCTGGCTGTTTTTTCAAATAACCTGCAACGGCGAGCGAGATGCTTTCAGTCGCGCCACTTGTGAAAACGATCTCGGTTGGTTCTGCTCCAATTAAACGCGCGACTTGTTTGCGAGCCGTTTCGACAGCGAGGCTGGCTTCCCATCCGTAGGCATGTTGAACGCTGACAGGGTTTCCGAATTTCTCGAGGAAATAGGGGACCATTGATTCGAAGACGGCTGGGTCGAGCGGAGTCGTCGCTTGATTGTCGAAGTAGAGAGGCTTTTGCGTTTTCATCGGTCGATTACTCTACCATGGTCCAAAAATGACTCAAACCAAGACGATGCTGAGAGAAAACACTATGTATAGTGGTTTGAGGTTATGATATTTACTATGGGTAGGGTTTTGAGGGCTTTCGGATCCGGACCTCGAAACCAAGGAAAAACATCGTTTTATCAATAAGTTACACCGATAAGACGACATCCCCGAGCTGAAGGATCTAGCGGAGGAATCAACGATGTCAGGCACCAAGACGGCAACGCGTACGAAATCAGCAAAGGGTCTTAGCTTCCGATCGAAGTATGTCGGGGCGGGCGAGAATCCTTATCAACAGGTGAAGTGGACAAAGCGTTCGAGTCAGATCACTGACAGCGAAGGTCGCGTCGTCTTTTCGATGGATGCGGTCGAGGTTCCGGAGTCGTGGAGTCAGCTCGCAACAGATATCGCAGTTTCAAAATATTTTAGAAAAGCCGGCGTTCCGAAAACAGGTCATGAAACGTCGGTGCGACAGCTTGTTCATCGCATTGCACACACGATCCGGGTGGCAGGCGAAGAGTTCACGGATTACTTCGCATCGAAACAAGATGCCGAACAATTCGAAAAAGAACTCGTTCACATTCTTCTCACGCAAAAGGGCGCATTCAATTCTCCGGTCTGGTTCAACTGCGGACTCTTTCATGAGTACGGAATTCAAGGATCAGGCGGAAGCTTTGCTTGGGACTTCGCAAAGAACGCCGTGAAGTCGATCGAAAACTCATTTGAACGTCCGCAATGCTCGGCCTGCTTCATTCAGAGTGTCGACGATGATCTGATGAGCATCTTCGATCTCGTTAAAAACGAAGCGCGCATTTTCAAATACGGGTCAGGCACTGGCACGAACTTTTCAAAAATCCGCGGATCGATGGAAAAGCTCTCGGGCGGCGGAACATCTTCAGGGCTCATGAGCTTTCTTGAAGTTCTTGATCGCGGCGCTGGAGCGACGAAGTCTGGCGGAACCACTCGTCGAGCGGCGAAAATGGTGTCGCTCGATATCGATCATCCAGAGATCGTCGATTTCATTCAGTGGAAATCCCGCGAAGAAAAGAAAGTCGCAGCACTCGCCGCAGCTGGATATTCGAGTGACTTCAATGGCGAGGCCTACCGCACCGTCGGCGGACAAAACTCAAACAACTCGGTTCGAGTTTCAGATGAGTTCATGAACGCCGTCGAGCGAGACGGCGAGTGGAAGACGACGGCTCGCACTGACGGACATACGATTGCAACATACAAGGCAAGAGAGCTGTGGAATCTGATTGCGCAAGCCGCTTGGGATTGTGCCGATCCAGGCTTGCAATTCGATACGACCATTCAGAAATGGCACACATCTCCTGAAACGGATCGCATCAATGGCTCAAATCCATGCTCTGAGTACATGTTTCTGGATGACTCTGCATGCAACCTGGCATCGCTGAATCTCGTTAAGTTCTTGAATGACGATGGTCAGTTTGATGTCGAAAGCTATCGTCACGCAGCGAGAGTGTTGTTCGCGGCTCAAGAAATTTTGGTCGACCTTTCAAGTTATCCAACGGAGCGCATTGCCAAAAACTCGCATGACTATCGACCGCTTGGACTCGGCTATGCGAATCTCGGAACACTTCTGATGATCAAAGGCATCGCTTACGATAGCGAGGAAGCTTTGGCTTGGGCCGGCGCGCTGACGGGAATCATGCATGGCGAGGCTTATCGAACGAGCGCTGAGCTTGCAAAAGCCAAAGGCGCTTTCGAAGGATATGCGAAAAATGCGACGGCGATGATGCAGGTGATGAAACAGCATCAGGCAGCTGTTTCAAAGATTCCTCACGGTCACGTTCCAAAGGAAGTCACGGCGGAGCTGGCAGAGATCTGGCGCGAAGTGATCGATAGCGGAAGCCAGCATGGATTCAGAAACGCACAGGCGACGGTTCTTGCGCCAACAGGAACCATCGGTCTTTTAATGGATTGCGATACGACGGGGATTGAACCCGACTTTGCACTCGTGAAGTTTAAGAAGCTTGCTGGTGGCGGGTATTTCAAGATCGTGAACCAATCGGTTCCCCGTGCTTTGAAAACTCTTGGGTACACCGAAAAGCAAGTGGCTGAGATTGTTGAACACGCTGTGGGCACGATGTCGCTCGACAACAATCCGCACATCAGTTCAGAAGTATTGCGCTCGCGCGGACTGAACGAAGTCGATTTGCAAAAGATTGCATCGGCATTGCCGGCGGCCTTCGATTTGAATTCGGCTGTTGCACCTTGGGTGATTGGCAAAGAAGGCCTCGGTCGGCTTGGCTTCAATGAAAGTGATGTTGAAGGAAAATCAATTCTTCGTCTTCTTGGCTTCACCGATCAACAGATCAAAAATGCATCTCGCATTGTCTGCGGTCGCATGACTCTCGAAGGTGCTCCGCACTTGCGTGAGTCCGATCTCGCTGTCTTCGATTGCGCAAACAAATGCGGGCCTGAAGGCACACGCTTTCTTTCACCGATGTCACACATTCGGATGATGGCAGCGGCGCAACCATTCTTGAGCGGTGCGATCTCTAAAACAGTGAATCTTCCGTTTGAAGCGACAGTGAAAGATATCGCCAATGTCTATTACGAGTCGTGGAAGCTTGGTTTGAAAGCTGTAGCCGTCTATCGCGACGGCTCAAAACACAGCCAGGTTCTCAATCAGAAAGAAAAGAAGCCAGAGTCAGAAAAGATCTACACGAAGCAAGATCTCGAAGATGCGGTTGCGAGCGCACTCGCGCTGGCCCCTCCACGCAAACGCAAAATGCCACAGCGTCGCGACGGTTTGACGATCGAAGCGCGTGTGGGCGGTCATCAAGTTT
This sequence comes from Bdellovibrionales bacterium, assembly GCA_035539835.1. Taxonomy (GTDB): domain Bacteria; phylum Bdellovibrionota; class Bdellovibrionia; order Bdellovibrionales; family JAMPXM01; genus DATLHP01. Next base: position 1,824 of record DATLHP010000056.1, on the reverse strand, counting down.
TCTTGCGAACAGGCGAATACGACGACGGTCGAATCGGCGAGATTTTCATCGATATGCATAAAGAAGGTGCGACGCTTCGAAGTCTTCTGAACTGTTTTGCGATTTCGGTTTCAATGGGACTTCAATACGGAGTTCCGCTTGAAGACTACGTCGACAAATTCACGTTCACGCGCTTTGAGCCGTACGGACTTGTCGATCATCCGAATATTAAGACGGCGACGAGCCTTCTCGACTACATCTTCCGAGTCCTCGGCATGGAGTACTTAGGAAAAACCGACTTCGTTCATGTGAAGCCGGCCATCGATGATTTGCGCTCGCATATCGCCGCGAAGGAAGCTCACTCTTCTGCCGAAACTCCACAGCTCGATCTCTCGCTAGAGAAGGCAGTGGTCCCGCAGGCACCAGAGGCAGAGGCTGCCAAAGTCGTTCGTTATACTTCGGCCGATCCGCTGGACGCTCAGCTATCCAATATGATGGGTGATGCACCGATGTGTTCAACGTGCGGTCACGTGACCGTTCGAAACGGCAGCTGTTATCGGTGTCTCAATTGTGGAAACTCGATGGGTTGCTCGTAAACCGAAATTGCTTTAGTGAATGTCGATTTGTCAGACACCCGCGTCGCTTGTAGGCGAAAGCGGGTGCTCGTCAACGTCTTATAGACGCTGAGGGTGGCCTATCTCCTGCAATTCTCTAGGGAAATACAGGAGATATCTATGAAGCAAATCACTCGAATTTTCATGACCGTTTTGGTGATTTCACTCATTGCGTCTCATGGTCTCGCTGAAGAAGTGAAGATCGAATACCACAAGAAGTTTGGCGTAAACGCGCCTCCAGGAAAACTCGATGTCGCTGATATCGGTGAAACCAGGGAAAAGATCACGACCAATCTTGCAGGAGATAAGGTCGGAATTCTGAAGTTGGATGAGAAGGGTTTCGAGCGACAGCGTTTCGAACAAAAACAAAAGATGGGTGCGGCGATTCTCGGCTCAACGGCTGACTTGCATGCGGTCGATGGAAAGCTTCTTCCGGAGCTTAAGAATCTATCGAACGAAACTCTGTTTGGAATCCAGGGTAGAATCTTGCCGACAGGAACTCAGTCTGAGCCCGAGTCATTCTCATCTGAGGCGACGGCAAAACGTACCAACGCCGCTCGATAATTCTAGAGATGGCGATCTTGAGCCGATCGCTCTGTGAAGTGCCGTACCGCTTTCTTGAATGGAAGCGGCGACTTTCCCGTGATGATGCGAAGACGATCTGCCCATGATGTGCGACCGCCTTGAAAGCGCGCGAGCATCTCAGTTGGTAGTTCGTAGAATCTCTGCAAGACCTGATATCTCAGCGTCGGTTCAGATGCGTTGAAAATAAGTCGATTCACAAGACGATAGAAGCGCTGACGGCTCAACCATGAGCGGCGGAATCGCATCAGCGAATCACGCGCGCTGTTTGTCGTTAGCTCTTGAAGCTTTGCAAGATGCTCAGCGAAGCGAACGGTGTCGGCAAGAGATTGGCAAGTCGTCGAATGGAAGTATCCGCCGCGTGCGCCAATCAAAAGCGCTTCGCCGGTCACCGATGTTCTGACGGATTCAGCCGTCAAAGGCATCGGTAAAGCATTCTTTTCTTGTCGCTCCATCGTCTTGATCTTCCAGCCGCGCCGTTCGACGTAGCTGCGCAAAGACTTTGAAATACGATCTTCGTTCAGCTCAGAAGTGTCGCTGCAGAAATTCTCGGACACGAAGATGCGGTGGGCATCGATCGGCAGAAGTTCAAAGAAGCGAAGTCCATCGAGTTGAGGACAAACCGCATCGACCAAAATCGGCTTAGTAA
>DATLHP010000055.1:0-9450 GCA_035539835.1 Bdellovibrionales bacterium | reverse complement strand
CCTTTGAAGTTTGACGAAGCCTCTTGGCAGCGCATCGTTGAAAGGTTTCGCGCTCGCGGGCAAGAGGCGAGACCGATTCAGCGGCAGCAATGTTTTTTTCCTGAAGGTGCCGAGATTCTAGAAAACCCAGCAGGGACTGCGAATGCCTTTCGTTTTCAGGTTCAGCGGCATGGTCGACCGGCTCTTCACGTCTATGTGATGCCAGGCCCGCCGGTTGAAATCGATGCGGTTTGGAAGCTTCATTACATTAACGTTGTCGACGGAATCGTTCCGCTGAGTTTGCGCGAAGAGCTGCATATCTTTCGCACACTCGGCCCCGGAGAGAGCACGATTGCCGAAATCGTTGAACCTCTCATTCAAGGACATGGTGTTCGCGTCGGTTATCGCGCCCATCTTCCCTATGTCGAAGTAAAGCTGTGGATCAAGCGTGGGTATTCTGCGAATGAAGTGCTCGCTTCGATCCAGCGTGAACTCGGCACTTCGCTTGTCGCTACGGGTGATGAAGATCTCGCGGATGCAATGATCTCAGTTTTCGCAGGTCAAACGGTCGCGATTCGCGATGGCGTGACGAGAGGAGAATTTGAGGCTCGCTTGCGCGAACGGCTTCCTCAAGAGTTTTCCGGTGCGGTGTCGGTAGAAACGGCTTTTGGTTCTGTGGCTACGGCGCCCGTAGAGCCTGTGGTTAGCGTCGGATTGAGATTTGAGCTGCATGAGCGGCAAAACAAGGGCGAATTTTGGTCCGTGACCGTGAAAAACTCCTCTGGAGTCGTTTGCGAACTTGAAGTTCAGCCCACGCCACTTTACAAATTTGGCACTGAGCGCGGTCGCAAGTACTTTACTGAGAAGGTGTTTCACCTTTTCAAAACTGAAGTTCTCCCGAAGCTCACAAAGTGAGTTGAGAGCTTGTCACTAATTTCGCCACGTTTTCCGCATGCCGATCGATTCGTTTTCGGTGACAAGACTTTGTCTTCGGCGCAGCTGTTAGAGCTTTTGGCACCCTATCTTACGCAAGAGCGACAACGTAAAATTGCAGAAACTGTGGCCCGTCGTACCTGCAACGTCGTTCCGGTTTTCGAAAACCTCTATGACCGTGGCAACGTTTCGGCAGTCCTTCGCAGTTCTGAAGGCCTCGGCTATCAGTGTGCTCATATCATCGAAAGTGGTGACAAATTCAAAGAGGCCAATCGCGTCACTCAAGGCGCAGACAAATGGCTCGACGTAAAACGCTGGAAAACAACCACGGAATGCGTAAAAGAGCTGCGCCATCTCGGTTATCAAATCTTGGTCACGCATCTTGATGCGAACGCGGTATCGATCGCCGACGTCGACGTCACTAAGCCAACAGCGCTTGTTTTCGGAAATGAAAGAGACGGCGTCTCGCCAGAGATGATTGCATCCGCAGATAAAACGGTGATCATCCCTATGCAAGGCTTCGTTCAGAGCTTCAACATCTCAGTGGCAGCGGCCATCGGCCTCTACCACATCTACAACGAGCGCATGCAGAAGCTCGGTCATCACGGGGATCTCAGCGAGCTCGAACGCTCGATTCTGCAAGCAGAGTTCAGCCTCCGCTCGTCGAAGAATCCCGAAAGACTCATCGAAGAAATTCTCGAACGCACGAAAGTCTGACCATTGAAACTAAAATGAAAGGCTGTTGGCTTCGAGATCGACGATGACGCTGGTGTTTTGCGTGCGGCGGATTCGCAGTGTTTCGATTTGGTTTTTCAATGCGCGCCCTTCAGAGTTCTTGCGCATGAGTTGAACGAGATTGTCGATGCGGCCCTGAAGATCAGAGTTCTCGGATTCGAGGGCGTGAATTCTTGCGCCCGTTTCGTAGTTGGCGAGAAAAGCTGGCTCGAGATTTTCAGGACAAACTTTCTCGTACTTCGCACCTGAGCGTCCGACGGCCAAGGCTTGTGACGGCGAGCAGAAGTCGACAAGCCCAGCCTCGCGACCATTCACGTAAAGATCGAAATCGGTCGGAGAGAGCTGACACTCGCTGAAGTTTCGTTTTTCCATCGAAAGACCGGCAACACCATCAGTGCGGCCAGCCTCCCACCAATCGATCGCGGTACATGACAGTTCAGGCGTCTTCACCGGAACCAATGCGCAGCCTGCCGCCAGGAAGGCGATCGAGACGAGAAAAACGCTGAATTTCTGGGGAATATGCTTAAGCATCCGCAAACTGAGATACAGGAGACCCCTGTCTGTAGGGAACCGCTTTGTTTGCTGCGCTGCGCAGTATTGATTTGAGCCTTCTGTTCGGGCACTTTAAGCGCTGATAAATCGAGAGAATACAGAATGAAAATAGCCCTTCTTCACGACTCCGTTCTTCCTCCAAAAACGTATGGAGGAATTGAGCGCATTGTCGTGAATCTCGCTTACGAATATCGCCGCCTCGGTCATGACGTCGTCGTCATTTGCCGAAAGGGTTCGCAGCTTGCGGATTTTGAAACTTTTGAACTGCCGGTCGGTTACCAGTCTGCAGATCCTTCAACATGGCTCCCAAAGGGCATCGATTTTCTTCACTCGCATCAGCCGTTGCCGTTGAAGCCGAGTATTCCGTTTCTTGTAACGATTCACGGAAATGGACATGAAGGTGAGCGTTACTGGAAGAACACGAATTTCTTGTCTGAAAGCCACGCCCGCAATCACTCTGCGAAATACTTTGTCTTTAACGGGGTCGATCCGGACCGTTATCCATACAAAGAAAAGAAACAGGATTACTTCGTGTTTTTGGCGCGCACCACTTGGCGCGTGAAGAATCTTAAGACGTGCATCGCGTGGGCAAACGATCTTGGTGTTCGACTTGAGATCATGGGCGGTAGTGGCGTGTCTCGTGGAAACATTCGGTACCACGGCCTTGTCGATGAACCACAGAAGATCGAGCTTCTTTCGAATGCACGCGCGTTGATATATCCGACCAACTGGGATGAGCCGTGTGCAGCGGCACCGCTCGAGGCTCTCGCATGCGGAACGCCTGTGATCACATCGGTGAATGGTTGCATGCCTGAGCTTGTGCGTCCCGGCACCGGTGTCGTTTGCGCAACTTATGCCGATCTTTTGCGAGCGCCTGAAGCCTTAAAGACGATTCAACCTCGAGCTTGTCGCGATTCGATTGAGACCTTCTTCAGTCTTCGTCGCATGGCTCAGGACTACATGGCAGTGTTCGATCGGGTTTTGAAACAGGGTGAACTCGATCATCAGCCAAAGTATTCTTTTGATCCGAAGAGCATTCGCTTCTTGTACAAGCCGACGATCACCAATCGCCTGCGTTACGCTGTGACGGGAAAAATATGAAGGTCTTTGTCACCGGCGGCGCCGGATTTATCGGAAGTCATCTTTGTCGACGATTTTTGCAAGATGGCCACGACGTCGTTGCATTCGATAACCTCATTCTCGGTCGTCGCGAATTTCTGAAAGAATTCGAATCAAACCCGCACTTTCGTTTCGTTGAAGCAGATCTCGTGGATCTAGCCCGGGTGAAACAAGAGATGAAAGGTTGCGACCTTGTTGTCCATATGGCTGCGAATTCAGACATCTCACAAGGTGCGGCTCGCACCGATGTCGACATGAATAACGGAACCATTGCGACGTACAATACTCTCGAAGCGATGCGTGTGAATGAAGTGAAGCAGCTGATCTTCGCATCGACATCAGCGATTTACGGCGAGGCTGATGTAAAGCCGACGCCAGAGGGTTATGGCCCGCTCTTTCCGATTTCTTTCTACGGTGCCAGCAAACTTGCGTGCGAAGCGATGGTCTCAGCGTTTTCGCATAATTGCGGAATCAAAGCTTGGGTCTATCGTTTCGCGAATATCGTTGGCACGCCATCAACTCACGGAGCGATTCACGATTTCGTCTCGCGCTTGATCAAAAGCCCTAAGGCGCTCGAAGTTCTCGGAAACGGAACACAGCGCAAGTCGTACTTGCATGTCGATGATTGCGTCGACGGTATGCTTTTCGGCTACAAGAAATCGCAAGAAGCATTTCAGTGCTTCAATCTCGCGAGTCGTGGAGTTTCTAACGTTCGCTTCATCGCTGAAGAAGTCGTTCGCCAAATGACACCAGTTTTGGGTCAACAAGCGACGCTGAAGTTCGGTGAGGGCGATCGCGGCTGGGTCGGCGATGTGCCATACACGTATCTCGACGGCTCGAAACTTGAAAGCCTTGGTTGGAAAGCGCGGCTTGAAAGCGACGAAGCTGTTCGGGCCGCGATCGGCGAGATCATCTCGATTCGCACAGGAAAATCCGCGTGAGCACGCAGGTCGCGATCTTAGCTGGCGGCCTCGGAACGCGTTTGCGTCCTATCACTGAAAAGATCCCGAAGCCCATGGTCGAAGTCGCAGGCAAACCCTTTTTGCACTGGCAGCTTCTTGATCTCAAATCGCAAGGCTACACGCGTGTGCTTTTGCTCGTCGCTTATCTTGGTGAGCAGGTTCGCGATTACTTCGGTAGTGGCGAGAAGTTCGGCATGCAGATCGATTATGTTTTCGAGCCAGAGCCATTGGGAACGGGTGGCGCGCTAAGAAACGCCCTTGATAAACTCGATGACGAATTCATTCTCTTGAACGGCGATAGCTTTTTACATGCTCCTCTCCGTGTATTCGAGAAGTTCGCGCGTCAGTTTGAAGCAACGGTTTCGACTTATGCTGAATTTCAAAAGGTACCGGTGATTCCGAATTTGAAGATCGATGACTTCAACGGTTTTGTGATCGACTACCAGAAAGAAGCCGGTGTCGCTCGCGGCTTTGATCACATTGACTCGGGTATTTATTTTTTGAAACGTCGATTGCTCGAGGGAATCGAGGTCGATCGTTTTGCATTGGCTGATCTCTGGCCGGCATTGATTGAGCAAAAGGCCTTCGGTGCATTCCCGGTGAAAGAACGTTTTTACGATATTGGAACTCCAGAGCGTCTCAAGGAGTTCGAGGAGAAGGTTCGTGATTATTTCCCGAACACCGTTTCGAATTAGTTTTCTCGGTGGCGGAACTGACTTGCCGGCCTTCTACAACGAAGAAGAGGGCGCAGTTCTTTCGACGACGATCGATAAGTACATCTACATCACGGTGAATGACCGTTTTGATGAAACGTATCGCCTGTCATACTCAAAAACCGAAACCGTCAGCGACGTATCGAAGATTGAACATAAAATCTTTCGCAACGTTTTGACGAAGTATGCGGGTCTTGCTCGCGAAAAAAACGGCGGCCGCGGTCTTGAGCTTCTTTCGATGGCTGATATTCCATCAGGTACGGGCCTTGGCAGCTCGTCGAGTTTCACGGTCGGCCTTCTGCATGCCATGAAAGCGCACGTCGGTGTTTTCCAATCGGCCGAAGAGTTGGGTAGTGAAGCCAGCCGCATCGAAATTGAAGACCTCAAAGAACCTATCGGAAAACAAGATCAGTACGCTGCCGCTTACGGCGGTCTTCAGTACATTCGCTTTTTGCCAAGCGGTGAAGTGTCGGTAGAACCCGTCATTTGCGCTAAAGAAACCAAACGCGAACTCGAATCTTCGATCATGGTTTTCTATACTGGCATGACCCGTTCAGCGTCGGGTGTTTTGAGCGAGCAAAAGAGCAATACCGATCGTAAACGCGAAACGTTACGCGAAATGAAGAATCTTGCCTTCCGTCTTAAGCAGTCGCTTGAGAAGGGAGAGAAGATCCAAAAGGCCGGAGAACTCCTTCATGAAGGCTGGATGTTGAAGAAAACGCTCGCCTCGGGCATTTCAGCCAGCCAGATCGACCAGTGGTACGAGCGGGCCAGGGCTGCGGGCGCCAGCGGAGGCAAGATCCTAGGGGCTGGCGGGGGCGGCTTTTTGATGGTACTCTGCGAGCCTTCAAAGCAAGAAAAAGTCCGTCAGGAGTTGAGCGAGCTTCGCACGATCCAGGTCGGTCTCGAAAGTTTCGGCAGCCGTATTATTTTCGTCGGCTAACAAAGGACATCGGATGAAAGCTTCAGAGTTCGCAAGCAACTATCTCAAAGAGACGCTTCCGCTTTTCAAAGAATACGAAGGCGAAGTTTTTCAAGCTGCGATGGGCGCAATGGTCGAAGCCTATCACCGCGGAAGCACGATCTTCATCTGCGGTAATGGCGGATCATGGGGCACCAGCAATCACATGGTGAATGATCTGGCGAAGGGATCGGTCGCCGAAGGCAAAAAGCGTCTTCGCGTGATTGGTCTTGGCGATAACACGAGCCTTTTGACGGCTTACGCAAATGATTGTGGTTATGAGACGATTTTCCTTGAGCCACTCAAGGGCCTTTTCAAAAAAGGCGATATTTTAATCGCTATTTCGGCTTCTGGAAACTCTCCGAACGTTGTTAAAGCGGCAGAGTACGTTCGCACTAACGGCGGCCAGACGATCGGTCTCATCGGTTTCTCAGGCGGAAAGTTGAAAGAACTTTCGGATTTCCCAATCCATTTCAAATCACATAACTACGGTTCGGTTGAAGACGCACAGCTGATGTTCTCGCATCTATCGAGCCAGTTCTTGCATCAATACATCAAGACTTCAGGCCCGGCATTTGAGGCGGCAACATGAGTAAGAAAAAATCGACAAAGGGTTCTTCGAAGAAGCTACTTGCTCCGCGCAGTAAGGAAGTATCGCGTGAGAAGCTCTACGGTGAAATCGCGATCGAAGAGAATAAGCTCGTGCGCTTCGAAAACCGCACGCATGTCCGTCGCTACACGATCGAATTCACGTGCCCTGAGTTCACTTGCATCTGTCCAATGTCTGGCTTTCCTGATTTTGCGACGATCAAGATCAAGTATGTTCCCGATCAGTACTGCGTTGAGCTGAAATCACTGAAGCTCTATATCAACGGCTTCCGTAACAACAAAGTCTTCCACGAAGATGTGACCAACGTGATCATCCAAGATTTGATTGATCTTCTTGATCCGCACGAAATTGAAGTCATTGGCGACTTCACGGTGCGTGGGAATATTCACACCGTTATTACAGCCACGCACACTAAGTAAGATCAGCGGGCTGCTTCAGTGGTCTTTTTGTCGGAGGCGTTTGAGTTGTCGACAAGGACCTTGACTGCCTTGTTGAGGTCGCGAGTGTTGCGTTTTTTCTTTAAGCACGTCTGTAGCGAGTTGGCGTCGGTCTCGCTGACGCAGACGTCGGCTGCATCGCCGACAAAATCGCTATCGCGGGCTAGGTTGGGGTCGTCGTAATTGACCGGCTCGGCGGCGAAGGACTGACCAGCGCTCAGGACAAGCGCAAGGGCAGCCAAAATCGCGAATCGACGCTGGTTTAACGACAAATGACGTTCCCTTAGAGTTGCGAGGCCCGACCTCCAGTATGAGGTAAACACCAGGGGTTTTCAGAGGCAAATCAGGCCCGCAGTATCAAAATGATACAAAGATCTGGATCGTCGGTCTTACTTCTTCTTTACCGGCTTCGGTGGTTGTTTCAGCGCCAAGATTTTTATCTGAGCGCCTGGTTTGATCACTTGATCGATCAGGTAGCGAGTGACTTTCGCCACAGCCGCATTCGGGCTGACTTTAATGACCTCAACTTCTGCGACGGGTGTCGGAGTCGTTGGAATCGCGTACTTCAGACGACTAGCGCAAGCTTTACCTTCCCACTCGTAGTGCATGTTGCTGACGACAAAAGTATCGCCCTCTTTCATGTTGTTGCGATAACCGCCACGGAAGGCGATTGTCGTATCATTGTCGACGATGACCGGTTGATAGAGAACGCGTGATTCCCAAACGTCATCCCAAGAACCGCGTTCACTCATCATGTTCGTGAAACTCTTCACGACAGCATCAAGACTTTTCGACATCCCTTTTTTGACCACGTCGACGAGTGGCGTTTTGTAGATGAAGTCGAGGCCCAGAGCCGGATTCAAGAGATCGAGGCCGAACTTCAAATCGGCTTGGTGCGAAACGCCTTCAGCAGAGGCCATCAAAATGTTCATCAATGGATCCGATGCACGAAGGCCCATCGTGAGCTTCGCCTGCTTGAAGTTCACAGAACCAGCGACACCGCCGCTTGGCAGAACGCTGCCATTGGCGCCGTAGCCGATACCGATGCCTGCACCCCAGGTCGATTCGAAAGAAATGATATTGCCATCGAGTTTCGATTGCGGAGATTCATACAGGCACGTCGGTAAGTCTGCGACCGCCGCTGCGGCTTTTGCTGCGACTTTGCCCGACGACGCTGGTGCTCCGCGATCGATGAAGCCGAAGTCATAGAGCATCGCTTCGTCTTCGCTCATAATCGGATTGGCTTTTACTTTTGCGGAAACCTTCGATGTCGCGGTTGGCTGAGTCGGTGGTGGCAGGGGATTGCTCATGACGAAGTGCGGATCGTTCATGACTTGCATGTAGAAAAGTGAGTTGGCCAGATATGGGAAGTCGATCACTTCGCCTGACGGCATTCTCAATGTCTGCGCGCCGATTTTTCCGACTTCGACGTCCATCCGCAAGACGCGGTCCTGGGATTCTTGGCATTTTTGGTTGCCCATCGATATGCCTGCGATCCCTACCATCAATACGAGCATCTTTGCGGTTTTGAATGACATCGTTCTTCCTTTCGCACTCGTTGCCGTTTGAGCAGTCTGCAACGAATGAGAAGTGAAAAGAAAATCTGGCGTAACTCGCGTGAATGCAGGGGAAATTCGATGTTCGTTTCGTGTTGGGGCGGATTAAGTCTTTGAAATAAGAGCGAATGCGAAATCTAACTAGATAAACAAATATTTTTTGTTGGAGAGAAGATGCTCACTCCATCGAGAATCTTTGAAAATCCCTGTCCAGCCGTTGAACGGAATTTCGCGAATCGCTCAGAGTGTTAGCGGATTGTGATCAAAACGGATTTCATATTGCGCTCAGAATGAGGCATCTCAAAATCCAAATCGGGTGCCGGAGTCGGCGACAGCTTCGCCTGCGGAAACTTCGCAGCGGCCGATTGCATACGGGAAACGAATTCATCTCGATCCCAGCCTTCGAAGTTCAGTGAGAAAAGAATTTTTCCGTGAGGAGCGGTAACGGCGATAAGAGACTCGACGAGAGCATCGAGATCCTTTTCGATTTTAAAGACGCCGGCTTGGCTTCGTCCGAACGACGGCGGATCGCAAATGATACGATCGAAGGTGAGGCTCTTCTTTTTTGCCCATGCGAGGTACTCACGTGCGTCGATGGCGCGAAATTCATGCGGTTCTAATGCAAGACCATTGAGTTCAAAGTTTCTTTTGGTCCATTCGAGAAAAGTTTTGCTCACGTCGACAGACACGACTTTCTCAGCGCCACCTTTGGCCGCGGCGACACTAAAGCCCCCGGTATAGCAAAAGAGGTTGAGAACTTTTCGTTTCTGAGATTCGCCTTCGATGAAGGCGCGGTTCGCGCGTTGATCTAGAAAGAGGCCCGGCGAGAGCCCGGCATCTCGACGAAACTCGAATTCCAGCTCGCGTTCTTTCGCTGTCCATCGGAGCGCAAG
>DATLHP010000054.1:0-6741 GCA_035539835.1 Bdellovibrionales bacterium | reverse complement strand
CAGTGCTGGTGCTCTTCTTGGCTGCGAAAGAGTCCAACGTTTTACGCTTCGCTGGCGCATCTTTTTTTGACTTCACTTCCGCTCACGATCACGCGCTTCGCGAATTACTCGCTCGATTTTGGAGATGTTCGGATTCTTGGGCTACCGGGTCCGGTGTTTCACGGACTTTCTAGTGCTGTGTACTTGGTTCTGATTCTTTCGACCATTTTTGATTTGGTCAGAAGTTATCGACTCGCGAAGGCAGGTTGATCAAAAAAAGAAAAGGGACCCTGCGGGTCCCAATTTTATACCAGATTTCTTTTTAGATCGAAATCTTAGAGTGCGAATGGCTTTGGAGAGATCGCTTCTGGGCGCTCGAAGAAGTCGTATGCTTCGTTTCCGAGTGGAAGCATCGCAAGGTTGCGAGCTTTCTTCACAGCGGCAGCGACTTTCTTTTGTTGAGCCAAAGAAAGCTTGCTGATGCGGGCTGGAGTGATTTTTCCGCCTTCGCTGATGAAACGACCGAGAGTTTGTGGGTCTTTATAGTCGAAGTGGTAGTCGCCAGGAAACTCAGGGCGGTACTTCGAACGAACGTGCTTCTTCATGGATCAGGTCCTTCCAGTTACTGTCAGATGTAAACGTTTTATGCCTGTTTGCGGACTTTCTCGGCCTGACCCCACCCTGGGGTGGTTTCCGTGGACGCGGCGACAGCTTAATTAGGCTGAGACCGACGGAGAAAGGTGCTCAAACAAGGCCCTCCGGTATACGCCAGAATTCGTTTGCCAACAAGGGCCATTTTCCTTATATCTACCCCTTCCTTTGGAATAGAAGATACACACGGAGTTATTCATGTCCCGTTGCGAGCTGACTGGCAAAGGCCCGGTCGTAAAGAACCTGGTAAGCCACTCGAACATCAAGACAAAGTCCATCGCCCAGCCCAACATTCAAAAGAAACGCGTGTTTAGCCAAGCACTTGGCGCGCTCGTTACTCTTCGTATGGCGGCGAGTGCAATCCGCGACATGGAGCATGTTGGTGGTTTTGACAAATTCATTTTGAACCAACCTGAAGCAAAGCTTTCGAAGCGTGCATTGACGGTTCGTTCGCGCATCCGCGCGAAACTTGTTGGTAAGAAAAAAACATCGGCTCCAAAAGCTGCCGCTAAGAAAACGGCGAAAAAAGCTTAATTGGCTTTTGAGTCTGAGAAGAGGAATTGAGATATGAAATTGGCAATCCGTAAAGGTTCAAAAGTACGAGTCATGACTGGCGCTGATAAAGGCCGCGAAGGCACTGTTCTCGCAGTCGACATTGAAAAAATGCGCGTTCGTATCGAAGGCGTTAAAATGCAAACTCGCCATTCGAAAAAAGATGGCCTTCTGAAGAGCGAAGGTTACATCCACTACTCGAACGTAAAACTTCTCGAAGGCGCTGCTCCTAAAAAGAAAGCTGCGAAGAAATCTACGAAAGAAAAATCGGCTTAATCGAGTCGGCTGAAAAATTTGTTTTCGTTGAAAGGGAGAAGCGAGCTTCTCCCTTTTTCTTTTTCACGGCAGCACTGGCAAACTAGACCATTTGCAGCACTGCATTGAACGCGATCACCGCGTGGGTTAGTCTCATCCTATCTGATCCTGGAGGATTAAAAATGCGTGCACTTCTTGTTGTTGGAATTCTCGTTGCTGGAAACATGGCTTTTGCTGGTGTTGATCAAAAGGCTTCGACATTCGTTCTCTGCAAGAACAACAAAACTGTTCGTACGATCCGTGTGACTCCGGAAAATCAAAACTGCAAAGTGACTTATTCGAAAGCTGGCGTTGACGAGGTTGTTGGTTCAAATCGTTCGGTCGCAGCATGCAAGTCGTTCGTTGCCAACATTAAGCAAAATCTCGAGTCGTCGAAGTGGAACTGCCGCGAAGTTTCGGCGGCAACCGTCACGACAAGCAGTGAAGTCATCGCGCGATGACCAGTTCAGCCGAAAAAAATTCGGCTGCTGAATTGAAGGTCGCTGTTTGTCAGCTGACTTCGAATGACGATATCGACGCCAACGTCTCGCAAATCGAAAAACTGCTCGAGCAGATTGCCGAGCTGCCTGTCGACCTTGTTTGTTTTCCTGAAAATGCTCTGTATTTGAGAGTTCGTGAGGGTGAGGCTGTTCCGGCTATCACTTCGGATCATCCGTCACTTTTACGATTGGCGAAGAAGGCTCGCGATCTCAATACGTTCATTCATATCGGATCAGTTCCGATGAAAAGCGGCGATCGCCTTTACAATACTTCGCTCCTTATTGAGCCGACCGGCGTGGTTCGCGATGTCTATCGCAAGATTCATCTTTTTGATGTCGATGTGGAAGGGCATAAGCCAGTTCGGGAATCCGATGTTTTCACGCATGGATCTGATTCGAGCGTGCTCGATATTCGTGGGTGGAAAATCGGAAGTTCGATTTGTTATGACCTTCGTTTCTCGGAACTTTACCAACGGTATGCGAAGGCCGGCGTCGACGCGATTTTGATTCCGTCGGCTTTTTTGGTTCCGACGGGCCGAGCGCATTGGGAGGTCCTCACTCGCGCGCGAGCCATTGAGAGTCAGGCCTATGTCTTGGCGGCCGCTCAAGGTGGTAAACATGTCGGGAAAGCGGGCGGAGGTCGCGAGACCTTTGGTCATTCGATGATTATCGACCCATGGGGCCAGGTCGTTGATACGTTGCCGGATGATTTTGGTGATCGAAGGGTCTTGCGGGCGACTTTGCAAAAGGCGAGAATTCAACAAGTCAGGTCGCAGATCCCGATGGCGGGCCATCGCCGACTCTGATCCTTTTTGGGGGAGTCTATGAAGCTTCGCAATGCCTTTATTCTTAGTGGATTGATCTCGGCTTTGGCTCTTCCCGTATTGGCCCAAGACGGCGACGAAGCGAGTTCTGAATCGACGTTGGCGGCAACGGCTGCGGCAGAACGTCAGAAACGACGCAACTACCCGGGTGGGCACGACGATCAAGATTTGACCGTTCAGCCAAGCCTTCCGGCTCCTGCCCGTGCACCAGAGGCGCAGTCGCAGGTCTCCACGACGCCCGATGAAGTCGATCACGACTAAGCTCCTCCTGCGCGGTTCGTAGAACGTCTCAGTCACTCTCATTTTCTTGTCATCTTCCAGGCCCTTAACTACATTTGTCGGGTACCCGGCGAACATCTTTTGAGGAGCTTTCATGACGACTGCGCAGGCGGATGACATTCAACGCGAAACCATGGAAGTCGACGTATTGATCGTTGGCGGCGGAGCCTCAGGCCTCTCTGCGGCACTTCACCTTCACAATCAAATTTCTCGCCACAACGAAGCCATTGCGGCGGGTTCAAAAACCGGAAATCCAATCAACGATCCGATGATCGTCGTTCTCGAAAAGGCGAGCGAGATTGGTGCTCACTCGTTCTCAGGTGCGGTGTTGAATCCGATCGCCCTTCAAGAGCTCATTCCGGACTTCAAAGAACAAGGTTGCCCGATTGAAACCGAAGTCACTCACGATGCGGTTTACTATCTTGGTAAGAATTCGAAGTTCAAACTTCCGGTAACGCCGCCTCCGTTTCAAAACAAAGGCAAATTTTTAATTTCTCTATCGAAGTTCAATCGCTGGCTCGCGCAGCAATGTGAGGCTCGCGGGATCAATATCTTCCCCGGATTTACGGCAGTAGAAGCATTGTACGAGGGAAACCGTATCGTCGGTGTTCGCACGGGCGATAAAGGTCTCGACAAACACGGCGGACGGAAAGCGAACTTTGAAGCGGGCATGCTGTTGAAGTCGAAGGTTACGATCTTCGCCGAAGGAACTCGAGGATCATTGTTCCAGCAGGTCAGCAAGAAGCTCGGACTTCAAGACGGAAAAAATCCTGATGTTTACGAACTTGGCGTGAAAGAGATCATTCAATGCCCGCAAGGTTCTGTTGTTCCTGGCCAAGTCATTCACACGCTTGGGTACCCTTTGAAGAAGGGTGTTGGTGGAACGTTCATCTACACGCTTCCGAACGATCAAGTGATCGTCGGCATGGTCGGCTATTGCGATACGAATGATCCACTGTTTGATCCGCACCGGTTGCTTCAACAGCTTAAGACGAACCCGTTTGTTTTCGATCTTATCAAGGGCGGAAAAGTGATCGCTTACGGCGGTAAGACTTTGCCCGCTGGCGGATGGTATTCGATGCCGAAGCTGTATCACGACGGTATGATGGTCATCGGTGATTCAGCTTCGATGGTCGATGTGAAGCGTTTGAAGGGTATTCACCTTGGAATGAAAGCCGGAATGCTCGCGGCTGAGACGGCATTGGATGCTCTTATCGCAGGGGATTTCTCTGCGAAAACACTTTCGAAGTTTGAGGACCGCGTGAACGCGAGCTACGTTCGCGGCGATCTTTGGAAGACACGCAACTTCCACCAAACTCTTTCAAAAGGCATGTTCGCTTCAATGCCGCTCATTGGTCTTCAGGAAGTCACTGGCGGTCGCGGGCTTGTCGACAATATGAAGATTGCCCATAAGGATTACGAGACGACTGAGCCTGTTTTGGATGTTTGGGGGCCGAAGCCTTGGGAGCTTGAAGAGAACCAGCTTCCGAAGCCGGATGGTGTTTTGTTCTTCGATAAGCTTTCGAGCGTCTACTTGACGGGAACGATGCATGACGAGCATAGCCCAAGCCATTTGCTTGTAGCGAATACAAGCGTTTGCCGTGATGTTTGCCATGAAAAGTACCAGTCGCCTTGCAACCACTTCTGTCCGGCCAATGTTTATGAGATGGTACCGGATCAAGAGATCCCGGGGAAAAAGCGTCTGCAGGTCAATTACACGAACTGCATTCACTGTAAGACCTGCGATCTGAAGTGCCCTTTTGACAATATCGATTGGACTCCGCCGGAAGGTGGAGGCGGTCCTCAATACAAAGAAACTTAAGTAATCAATGCCTCGCTTTTTTGCTCTTACATCTCGCGGTCTCGCTGAAGCGCTCGAACAAGAACTCATAGAACTCGGTCTCGATCGAGTCGAGCGCGATGCCGGGGGAGTTTTCTTCGAGAGCAATTGGGCTGGTTGTTATCGTGCGAATCTTCGTTCGCGAATCGCGACTCGCATCGTTTTGCCGATCTTGGATTTTCCGGCGTACAAGCCTGAAGAGCTTTATCACAATATTCAGAAGCACGATTTTACGAAGTACATCGAGCCGAACGGAACGATGGCCGTCGAAGCGAGTGTTCGTGACTGCGGAGAGTTTCGCGACCAGCGTTTCGTTGCGATGAAGACGAAAGATGCTGTCGTCGATCAGTTCCGCGACAAATTTGAGATTCGCCCGGACGTCGATTCAGAAAAGCCGGATCTGCGCATTATCGTTCGTGCCGTTCGCAACGCGTTCTCGGTGAGTATCGATACTTCGGGCGATCCACTTTTCAAACGTGGATACCGCGAGGCCATGGGCGAAGCTCACGTGAAAGAACATCTGGCGGCGGGAATTTTGAGACTCACTGAGTGGGATCGCAAATCTCCACTGGTCGATCCGATGTGTGGTTCGGGGACTTTTCTGATCGAAGCGGCGCTCATGGCGCTAGATATCGCACCAGGTACGTTCCGTCGAGGTTTCGGATTCCAGCGTCTCAAAGGTTTCCAAAAGCCTGAATGGGAAAAAGAAGTCGCAGCGGCACTGGCTCTCGAAAAAGAAGAGCTACCGTTCAAGCTTTACGGATTCGATATCGATCGCGATGCGATTCAGGATGCGCGAACAAACGCCGAGGCTGCGGGTGTTGCTGACTTTATCGAGTTGCAGCGTCATCCGATGAATACGCTCAAGGCTCCGGTAGAATCTGGAACTCTCGTCGTCGATCCGCCATACGGCGTGCGGATGGGTACGAAGGATGAGCTCGTCGACACGTACAAAGATCTCGCGCACGTTTTCAAAACTAGCTTCAAAGGTTGGAACTGTTTCGTTCTTTCGGGCGAGCCAGAGCTTTCGGCTGCGATGAAGCTCAAAGCAGAGCGGAAGTTTCCGCTCTACAACGGCCCCATCGAGTGCCGACTGCTCAAATACCGAATGTTCTAAAAAGGTTTGTAAACGCCGAGGTATGCGGCTGCTCCCGCGAAGAGGAAGGTGCAGAGCCAGAAGAGCTTTGCGAACTTCGCTTTGCGGTAGATCAATGCTGGAATTCCGCCGAGGATAAGCCAAATCACGAGCTTTACGATCACCCATGTCGGCATGCCCTGGACCAAGCCCAATCTCGCCAGAAGGCCGAATCCCGCGACAAGAACGAAGAGAAGGCCCGCGCCATGCACTGCGCCGACGAGTTTGCGGGCCGGATAATTGCGATTTCCGCCGCCCATCACGTGCACGCTCATCGCCGAAAGGCTTCCTACGATCATGAAAACTCCCAGAAGGTGCAGCACAAGATAGAACTCGTAAGGCATGTTGATCTTCCTTTGATTAGAACTGGCGGTTAGACTTAAGTGGCTCAGCTATAACTCTATGACCTCTGAGAGGCCAAGATATGAAGCAGAAAATTCCGGATATTGTGCAGAAGGCCTATCGCGCAGCATTGGCGACGCGAAAACTTGCGCACGCTCCTTATTCGAAATATAAGGTTGGCGCCGCTCTCGTTACGAAAAAGGGTGAGATCATCACCGGCTGCAATGTCGAGAATGCAAGTTACGGCGGAACAGTCTGTGCCGAGCGCACTGCGATCTTGAAAGCCGTCTCAGAGGGCGAAAAGAACTTCGCGCAAGTCGTCGTCGTAACTGATGCGAAAGAGCC
>DATLHP010000053.1:0-14895 GCA_035539835.1 Bdellovibrionales bacterium | reverse complement strand
GCTGTGCTGGTAGTCGACAAACCATCGATTGATTTTCGATCCGACGTCGAGATCTTTTACGCGGTTGTTTCCGACAAAGTAGCGATCGCGGATGAAGCCAGAGTTGAGTTCGCCTCCGCTATCTTTTGAGAGAACATAGCGATAGTTGAAGAGTCCTTTGAGGCCGCGAAGAGAATAGTGTTTTGCCGTGATCGTCGCATCTTGGCTGCGTGAGATCGCCCAAAAGAAACTGCTCGAGATCGCTGTTCCGCCAGAGCTGAACTCTAACTGCGGAACGAGAAGACCTGTTTGGCGCTCGCTCTTTAACGGAACGACGAGGTACGGAAGCCAGAAGACGGGCACTCGCGCGATATGAAGAACCGAGTTTTTGATGTAGGCATAGCCGCCAATTTCGGCGTCGATGCGACTTCCGCTAAAAGACCAAGCGCTCGGGCACGTCGTACAAGCGGTGTATTGAGCCGAAGTTGCCTCATAGGTGTTCGGTCCCGTTTTTTTGACGACTTTTCCTTCGAAAATGACCTGACCGGATTTTACGAAGCCATTGACGATGGTTCCGGTGTTGTCTTTGTACGAAAGAGTTGCGCCATCACCCTCGACGTAGGCTTGGGGTGAATTGATGACGAGATTTCCGATGGCTTCGATTTCCTGCGTTTGCAGGTGAATGATCGCGCGATCACAGCTGATGTACTGTTGATCGAAAATGACCTGAACGTTGCCCTTCAATTCGATGATCATTCGCTCAGAGTCGCGATACATCTCATCGGCGTTGACGGAAACTCCGGCCGCACTCAGGGAACCCATTCGGGTGGATGCCTGCGCGAGCGCATTGGCTGGCTGCCATAAAACAAGGCAGGCAAATAACAGGGTGCATAGCTTGGCGAACATTCTGCTACTGAGCGTAGCGAGAGTGCTAAGCGACTGTCACTGAAGAATTACTTCGTCTTCATCACGTAGACGCCATCCCAATCCGCAGGAGGCGGTTCGCTGACGTAGTCTTGGCAGCGCTCAACGTAGAGTTGAGTGACTGCGTCATTCGCATCGACGGCGAGTGCTTGGTTGAAACACTCAATCGCCTCGCTGAATTTTCGCTCGTGATAGAGATCGAAGCCCTTTTGGAAGTGAGGTAGAACGCCCGCGATTGGCTCGGGGGCTTTGCCTTCAGCAATCAATTCGAAGATGCGTACTGGCTGATTTTTACCTTTAACGCGAACCCAATCGACTTCACGGCAGACGAAGCTGTCTTTTACAGCAGCAAAGGTAAATTCGCTGATGATGATACGCGTTCCGTACTCTTTGTTAATTCCCTCAAGACGCGAGCCGAGGTTCACCGAGTCACCCATGACCGTATAGCTTCGAACGGTGTCGGAACCCATGTTGCCGACGCTCATGTCGCCGGTATTGAGGCCGATACCGATGTCGATTTCCGGAAGGTTCTGAGCGCGTAGCTGTGCCTGAAGTTCCCTGAGTTTGACGAGCATTGCTAATGCGCAACGGCAGGCGTGCTTTGCGTGATCTTTAAAATGGATCGGAGCACCCCAGAACGCCATGATCGCGTCACCCATGTATTTATCGAGCGTTCCTTTGTGCTCGAAAACGAGGTTCGTCATTGGCGTGAGGTAGCTATTCAAGAGATCCGAAAGGGCTCTTGGATCGAGTTTCTCAGAAATCGTCGTGAATCCACGAACGTCAGAGAACATGACGGTGAGTTCCATCTTTTTACCGCCGAGCTCGATGTTCTGCGGATCTTTCAAAATCTCATCGACGATGGCCGGTGAGACGTACTTTGAGAACGTTCCATTGAGCGCCTGCTTTTTGCGTTCTTCAGTGAAGTACTTGTAGAAGGTGAGCGTGACGAAGTTGATACCCACCAGGGCTTGCGGGAAAACGATCGTCGAAACGATTCCTTGGTTGAACAAGAAAATTTTATCGAAGAAATAAACTCCGGCCATCGTCCCCGTTGCGATGCCGAGACCAGCAACAGATCCGAAGTACGAAAGAAGTGCTGAGAGTACCAAGCCGAGACCCAAGAGAACGATCCACATCACCTTTTCTTCAGTTGGATGAATGCGTAAGAAGCCTGGCGCCGATGCCGGAAGGCGTTCACCGCGTGCTCGCGCATCTTCAACCAAGAGATTCGAGAGAACGTTCGCGTGGGTTTCAACTCCAGGAAAGTTTTCTTCAAATGGAGTGACTCGAAGATCGTAAACCGCCATTGCCGTCGCGCCGAAAACAAGAACTTTGTCTTTCAAGAACTCTCTTTTGTTCACGCGTTTAGAACGGTGTTCCCAGAGTCCAGTGCTCTCGTTTTTTGTACGAAGGGTGATACGCATTGAATCGCCGTCCGAAAGAACTTCAGTCGCCGACACATGCGGAAACATCGCTTGAGGGCCAGAGTAGTTGATCATCACGTGACCAGTTTCGTCGGTCGGAATGCGTAATTTCGTATTACCATCCTTGTCCATGATTTCAAACGCACGAAGAACTTTTTGGCGAGCTTCATGGCGACCGACGTTCTCGTAATCGATCTTCGCGACAGCACTATAGCCGCGATCGACCAGGAACGCTTTGAGTGCGAGTGAAGGAGCGTAGTTGTTGCCGTGTCGTGTGAATAGACGAGTGCGGCGGATGCTTCCGTCGCTATCAAGAACGGCGTTGAACAATCCAGTATGAAGAGTGCTTTCACTCAAGAGTGGAATGTTAACGGCAAAATCCACCGCTTGAAGAATTCCGTTCGGAGCTGTTTGCTTGACGATTCTCGCGATGGCAGTGCGGTAGTCTTCTTTGCCGGCTTCAGGATCTTTCTGGGCGTATTCTTTCCAGAACGCCTCCCACGAAAGCGCGTTGAAGATCTCCATTGCCTCAGGAGAATCGGTGTACATTTTTTTATACTTGTCGATATTCAATAGTTCATCGTCGTCAGTGAAGAATCGCGCACAATAGTCGAAACCGGCTTTGCGAATCTTGCTTTGAAGGGTCGCGAATTCCTTTTTGTCGAGACCTTTGTTGAAGCGCGAGAACGTCGTTCGAACGAACTCGAGGTCTTCGAATGCCGGGTCGATCTGGCTTAATAGATCGCGACCTTGCAAGAAGTCGTTGCTCAAAGACATGACCGAAATCGCTGGGTACATTTCCGGATCCAGCTTCGTAGCAACGGGTCCGAGGGATTTCGTAATTCGCTCTGAAGCTTGAGTGTTTTTCTCAAACCAGTCGCTTGCCGAAGAACTCTCCATGGTCATGAAGTATTGCGAAAGATGTTCGGTGATTCCACGAGGGTAGTTCAAATTCTGTAGTGGCGTATCGATCACTGCCAAAGGAGACGCTTCGCGCTTCCAGTAACGGTTGGCATAAGTACGCGCGTAGTTCGCATCGAGACAGAGTTCCTGAAATCCGCTCGTGGTCACTTCGCCATCGGGATACGAACCCATGATCAAGTGATCTTGGTTAGCAGCAATGGTCGTCGCGAAAATTCGATCGAGATCGGCGATGGATGTTTCTTCTTCGATCAGATTTGGAATTTCGCTCGCGACAGTGCGCTGTTGTTCAAAAGCTGTTTTTAAACGCGTGAGAGCAGGAAGAGCTGAGTTGTTGTCTTCCTCAGAAAAAATAACGTCGAACGCAATCGCTTTAGCTCCGTACATCATCGTTCGATCAACGAGTTTTGCGACTTTATCACGCGGCCATGGCCAACGGCCCTCGAGTCGAAGTGATTCATCGTCGACGGCAAGAATGGCGACACGATCCGAGCCTAGTGCTGCTCCGCGAGCCCGTAAGCGCCAGTCGACGGTTTTTTCATGCATTTCTTGGACGAAGCCGCTCAGAGTTTTGTGTTCTTTGTTGAAGGCGGCGCCTCGGTTTCCGTAGTAGACCAGCGAAGCGTAGGCGATTGCCCCCGATACGACGACGCCCAAAGCAAACGGAGAAATGAGGTACGAAGCAAATTTCTTGAGTGATTTCATTGAAACCTTTTCGGAATTTCAGAGGGAATCCACAGTGAAACAGCGAATGTGGGGGTGGTACGACTTTCATTCTGGACTAAATCTAGGCCATTGATATTTCGACGTCTCAGACTGGAGTGCTATAATAAAACCAAAGTCGAGAATCGTACTTTTGGGGGCTAGACCATGGAAGCTCGAATGATTCAAGAAGGCGAAGTCACCGTCGTGCATCTGGCAGGGCGCATTGATGTCGAGTCTGCGCAGGTATTTCGCGATGTCCTTGCGAAAAGGCTCGGGAATCGATCAGTGGTCTTCGATTTTCGCGGACTCAGTTTCGTCGGAAGTTCCGGGATCATCCCGTTCTTGGATGCGCTTCAAAAATTCTACGCAGTGAACGCGACTGGCCTGAAATTCAGTTCCGTTTGCATCGAGTTTCGTCGCATCTTTGCGGCAACACCGCTGCGTGAGGTTCTGATTTACGAAACATCAACCCAGGCCGTTGATTCGTACCGAAACCCTCAAGCCATCATGGCCGTTCCGCTGCTCGTAAACAATCCACACACAGACAATGGGTTTCTGACGTTGAATAGAGAAGCCGACGCCGATGGTGAAATCGACGAATCGGTTCTCGATAGCGGTACCGAAGAACTCTAGTAATTAAGACTCTAGATCGAGATTCTGTTTGCGAGCATCGTTCTCGAGAATCTCGAGTCCACCCAAGCCAAACTCTTTTGACGAAAAGCCTGACTCGATTTCAGCGAGTAGGTTATCAATCTTATTGAGTCGATCTGACGTAGGGCGATCGAACGATTTGGTTGGAACTGCTTGCGCGGCAGCCACAGTCGTCGCATTTTTACGCTGCTGATTGAGCTGACGACTCAGTTCTTGATTGAGTTTGCTCAGAGCATCGTTTTGTAAGCGAGAAGCTTCAAGCTGCTTTTGCGTCTCTGCCCAGACAGCTTGAAGGCTCTCAAATTGATCTTTAATTTTTGATGTCTCGTCGAGGATGTTTTGCTTCTCGCTACCAGCGCCTTCGATGATCGAGCGTGTTTCAAGAAGTTCTGCAGCCAATGCCTTGGCTTCTTTTCTATAGCGATCTGTTTGTGCTTCGAGTTGAGCAATCAAGCCCAATGCATTCGCCTGCTTGCGCTCAAATTCGACGATCTTGTTTTCGAGTTCAGCCGATGTCGCTGTGGCTTGTTCGAAGCGCGCGGCTTTTTCGATCGAAAGTTTTGCGTCAACACGTGAGCGAGAAAGTTCGCGCTCTAGAACCGAAATCTTTGTTTCGTATTGTTCGACAAGGCGAGCTTGGTCGGCGCCAGTTTGCGCTTGCAGCGCTCGTACGCGTTCAGCTGATTCGAAGAGGCGTGCTTGCAAATCGCCGATCGTCGCTTGGCTTTGTGCGAGTTCGCGGTCGACTTGTTTGAATTTCGCTGTCGCTTCGCGAGCAGAAATTTTCAGTTGGTTGATCATCGGGCGAACCCACGATTGGATGCGACGACGATAAGCTGATTCAAAACGAAGGCCGGCTTGAAGTTCGGCTTTCCGTTCTTCGGCAGCGATGAGCTTTGTTTCAAAGAGTTCGATTTTGTCGACGAGATCTCTGCGCTCGTTTTGGAAGGCTTGTGCCTTTTCGCGAGTGTAGCGGTCTTTCTCCTCGAGAACTTCGACTTGCGCGATCAATGAGCGATTCGTTTTCGCAAGCTCTTCATTCACCTGAGCTTGTTCCATCAAATCTTGCTCAAGAATTGAATTGCGTCGGATGTTCACTTTCAAGCGCGCCATCAAATCTTCGTTCTGGCCGATCAGTGTTTCGACTGTCCCAGAATGAAGAATGCGAACGGGAAGTGATGAGAGATTTGGCGGCTGCGGAATCTCAGTAGGTAACGGCACCGGTACAATTTCAGATTGATCCATCGATTCCATTGAATCCTCCTTGATTCACAGCACCTTCGTCCTTCGGACAATCGTCTCAAAACGGACCATGGACTGTCAAAATATGCCGACAAGACAGTCTAGTCAGCCCTTGGTCGTGTTCAGCCTTCCGTCTAGCTAGCCGATAGGTAAGCATGGGCAAATCGATCGATGTGGCGTTAAAAATAGCCGAATCCCAAGCGGATCGGGAGATGAACTCGAAGATCTCGGCGCGTATGAAGGCGAGCGCACAAGACTGTGGTGCGCCCGACAGCCTTCGCAACATTATCCTTAGCCATATCTCAGGCGACAACTATCAGCGAGCCGTCGAGGATTTGAAATCCTATCTTGATTCGAAGGACGACTATCCGCAGTTCAAGGCGCGATCGGAACGTTACATCAGTTACGCCGTCGACCTCGTGAATGCAATCAAAGCCAAGCGCTCGTTCCCAGGAATGCAGCAGTTGAGCATGTCGAAGCAACAAGAGCTTTTCGATCGAGCGATGGAGCATTTCGAAGATCTGAAAGTGACTTTGCGAAAAGTCGAACAGATTGAATCAGAAGTACGCCTCGAAGACGTCCGCTCGACAGTTTGGGTTGTGAAGGCCCTGATCTATTGCTTGTTTGCGTTTCTAACAGTCGCCTTCGTGCGCGAAGCCTCGAAAGGCGTTCTGCCAGCGGCAGCTGTCGTAGCCGACAGCGCATCAGATGATATTGTGAATTTTCTTTTCGATAAACTCGGACTCTAAATCACTTCAGAGTTTTGTATGCTTCTTGAAGGACCGGTAGAACCTGTCCGCCGGGGAGCTGTTTTCCGTTGGCGAAAATCGCTGGCGTTCCTTGAACTCCGAGTTCTACGCCGAGGTCGGCTTGTTTGCGAATGGCCGATTTTGCCTCTTCGCTCGCCGTACATTCGTTCATTGCTTCGGCTGTCATACCAGCTGCCTTCGCAATAGCAGGTACGGCTTGATTGACGGACTCGAGTGTCGGGAAGAGTTCTTGGCTATAGATGTACTCGTGAGCGGCCATGCCTTGGCCGTTGCGTTTTTCTGCGCACCAAGCGATGCGACCAAGTAAGCAGGATGCTCCGTTGGCTGAGCTGATCTTGCTATTGCATTCGCCGTCGAGAGCGAAGACTTGGAACTCGAAGCGAACGTCTGGGTGTGCGGCTGCAAAAGCCTTGAAAACCGGAGCGGCGTGTTTGCAGTGAATGCAGCGGAAATCAGCGAATTCGACAATGGTCATCTTTGCGTCTTGAGGTGCTGGACCTGTCGCGATTGGATCGATTGTCGTGATCGTGCGCTGTGGATTGCTGAGCCATTCCTGAACATATTGTTTAACCACTGGCTCCATCTGTGCGGAACCATACGATTTTGCAACCTGGTCGCGGGCGATAAATGATGCGAGGAATGCGCCGATGCCGAGAACAAGAAGTGGAGTGAGATCGCCAAATTTGAAACCTGTTGAAGTCGTCTTCGGCTGTTTCTCGCGACGAGAGAGTGCGAGCAAAGCGCCGAAACCGATGAACGAAAGTGCGTAAGCCGCCATACAGAACGCACAGAGCTTTCCGATGAAAGCAAAAGAGATCACGCCCATCACAACTGACGTCAGAGCAATGAAGCCTGAAGCAATCAAAAGATTGCGAACAGAGGCTGCTTTCTTTTCAGAATCAGTGAGGGGAAACCAAAGCAAGAGGAACAAAAGAACGAGGTTCGCCGAAAATCCCCATAGGGCCATCGGCACGCCGAGGAACTCAGAGAATTTGCTGGCTGCGACCGCCGAACAGTTAAAGGTCGCGTTGATATCGCAAATGCTGCTTCCAGTCGCCGTTCCGAACTTCAGACCGAAGTGTTCGCCGAGTAAGTATCCATGAATAGGAAGGGCGAGGACCGCGCAAGCGATAGCGACCCAGAGGAAAGTCCGAGAGGAAGCAGGAGCTGGTGAGTTCGAAATATTTTTTGCCACGTCGAGATTACATCCAATCTTTTTTGTGAAGGCAAGAAGTTCTGCCACAATAGAATACAGAGTGAGTTCAACGCGTAAGGCATCATCAAAACGAGTTCTCAAATCGAAAGCTGACCCAAGCTGGGTGCGTGCGCGAAGAGATTTGCTTGAGCGAGTCAAAGACGAAGTGACGCGC
This sequence comes from Bdellovibrionales bacterium, assembly GCA_035539835.1. Classification (GTDB taxonomy): domain Bacteria; phylum Bdellovibrionota; class Bdellovibrionia; order Bdellovibrionales; family JAMPXM01; genus DATLHP01. The sequence continues at coordinate 6,906 of DATLHP010000053.1, read as the reverse complement.
CGATTGGGAACTGAGCCGTCGGATGTTCGCGAATTCACGACGCGCTACGAATCATCTCTTCGCAAGCCTTGGAAAGTTTCAACGAAGCAAGATCTAGTTCATGCCATTGAACGCGCTGACATCGTGTTTGGCGGAGACTTTCATGCGTATGGACAAGCTCAACGAACGCACTTGAAGATTCTCAGATCACTTCCGGTGAGCCGACCTGTCGTCTTGGCGCTTGAGTGTTTTCCGATCACTGCACAGAAGTTTTTGGATTCTTACGTGCGCGGGGACATTGATCTTCACGAGCTTCGTTTGAAATCTGATTGGGATGGCGTTTGGGGATTTCCGTGGGAAAACTTCAAACCGCTTTTCGAACTTGCGCGCTTACGTGGATTCAAGCTTGTCGCTCTCAATGCTAAGCCACGATCCGGCCCAGAGCTTCGGTTCAGAGAAAAGCGGGCAGCAGGAATTATCACTGGCGTGAAACGAAAGAATCCCGACGCCTTGATCTATGTGGTTTTCGGCGATCTTCATGTCGCAAACATGCACTTGCCGGCAGAAGTCGACCGTTTGCTTCCAGGCTTGAAACGGGTGGTTGTGCATCTGAATAGCGACCGCATTTACTTCCAGCTTGCTACGAAGGGCCTTGAACAAACCGTCGACGTGGTTCGTCTGCCAAAAGATGAATTCTGCGTCATCAGTTCTCCGCCGTGGGTGAAGTGGCAAAGTTATCTTTTATTTTTAGATCGGACGGTGGATCACGATCTCGAAGATGCTGATGCAGAAGAGCATGATTCAACCGATCAGGTTGTGGCGTTGGTTCAACTGATTGGTTCAGATCTGCATTTATCGCGCGGTTCGGTCAAAGGTGATGACCTTGCTGTATACACTCAAGACGACGAACGCATATGGAAATCGCTCAAAAAATTTCTCACGCGCGAAGAACTGTCGATCGCACAATTTCTTTTATCGAGCGGGAAAAGCTTTTTTGTTCCGGGTGCTGGCGCTGCCTATCTATCGCGTGAAACCATTAACCATGCCGCCGGTCTTGCGGGAGCCTACGTCCATGCAAAACAAAGTGGGCTCACTCGACCTCCTTGGAAACTGCCGAAAGATTTTCAGAGTCTGGTGTGGGTCGAGGCGGTTTCGTATTTCCTATCCAAACTCATCAATCACAAAAGGCAGAGCGAAACTCTCTATGATTTGCGAGCGCAGTTGGATGCTCTCGGTGCACAAGAGCCTGCGCGAGAAGCAATGAGATTGGCTTTGGATCAAACTCTCTCAGAACTTCTTTGGTTGAGACGCGGAAGGCGTCGTCCAATACTGAAGCCTCGCCGAAAGTCTAGCTACATTGAGGCTGCCAGAATCGTCGGTGGAATGATGGGAGAAAGATTGTACCTCGCTTTTCGGTCTCGTAAGCTAAACGAGAAGGGTGTTGTCGCGTTGCTAAAGATCAATCCAATGAAGAAAGACTTTGCGACCGAATATGAAAGCATTCTTGAACGGATCGACCGTTGGGTTGGTGAGATCGAATCCACGATCCGTAAAGAAAGACTTTAACTTCTGAAAGAGAAGAAAACTGAGATGGCTTGGTACTACAGCGTTAATGGCAAAGCCGAGGGACCTGTTACACAGGAATTCCTGTTAGAGAGTCTTCGCGCTGGCCGTCTCACGCTTGTTGACCTGGCTTTCAAAGAGGGTGCCCAGGCTTGGGCAACACTCGGTGAGTTCGCAGAGTTTCGCGACGCTTACAATTCCAATCCTCTTCCTGCGCCAAAGACTCCTGGGTCGGCGAAACCCACAGCGAATGCCTCGCACGCTCCGGGCGCGAAACACGCCGCTTGGGAGTATGTGCCGTCGTGGGTTGTCTTGAAACAAAAAGACAAAAGCTTCGAGCAGTCAGGCCCCTACACCGAAGAGCAGATTTTAGAAATGATCGGCTCGGGCGAAGTCGCGTATTCGCAATATGTTTGGCGGCCGGGTTACAAACGTTGGGTTCGCATCGGAAATCTTCCAGAGTTCGATCGCCGCAAGCGCGACCGCGAAGGCGATGCCGTCAATCAAATCATTCCATTACCGAATGTCGATTCTAATTTTCCAGTTTTGACTCGCGAAGAACTTTTGGGAGCGATCGAGCGTCTTCATCCCAAACCCGTCGCTTCGACTGAATCGCAGCCGGCAGAGGCGAAAGGTGCTGATCTCGCTGAGCCTGCGAAAGATCGTTTTTCATCGATGGAAGCGACCCGGGTCACATCGATGTTTTCAAAGCCGCTTGAGTCGAAGCCAAAAAGTTACGACGAAATGGAACGCACACGTGTAGAGGTGTTTAAAACCCAAGAACCTGAGCGCGAGCAAGCACCTGTAGAAAAGCCGACGAAGAAAACCGAGAAGATCGCTCAGGCAGAAGTAACAAACGTAACGCCGGGCTTTTTCACAAAAAAGAATGTGATTCGTGCTTCTATTGCCGTTTTTTCTTCGGTCTTACTCGTTGCCGGTGTTTTGAATTTTTACTCGAAAAAGTCATCGTCGCTCGATTCTGCATCGAATGAAGATGAAGTTCAGACTTCAGAGTCAAAGCCTGAGCCTCCGGCTCAAGAGCCGAAAGTAAAATCGCAAGAGCCTCCGGCTCAGAAGGCGCAAGCTGTCGCGCCACCAGCGGCGGCACCTGTTGCGTCGACGCAAGCGACGCCTGCTCCGATTGAAAAGGCTGTTGCCGCTCCTCAGCCTTCGAAGCCAGCGACGGTCGTCGAGATCACTCCGCTTCGGATGACGACAAAACCGGTATTGGCGTTCCAGTCAGATATCGGGGTCGGCGACGCAATCAAAGTTACGCTCGAAGCCAAGACAGGCGACATTCTTCAGTTCCCAAGCTTCTACGCTGAGTATGAAGTTCGTCGCGCTAGCGGCGAAGTAGGGACGCTTGACCTTTCAGCCCTCAAGGTTCCGCAAGGTACTTATCGTGTTCGCGCGTACGCGGGCGCAGCGCTTGATGAAGCTGTCATTTTCGTCGGTGTTCGCAATGCAGAGTTTGAACGGGCTCGTGAAAAGAACCTCAAAGAGATCGCGACTCAGCAGCAGGCCGAGAAAAAAGCGATGTACTACGGCGCTCAGCGCCTTGAGACGCTCGCGCGGACCTTAACGGATTCGTATCGTAAGCTTCGTCGGGAGCCCAAACAGTGGTCGAAGTTCTCGAGCAACTGGAAACAACAGGCGAAAGACGCAGCTCGTCCGGTGGTTTCTATTGCCTACAAGGCAAAACCCAACACTCTGGCCTTCAGAACTGAGCTCCGTGAGTTTCAGGAGGCGACAGAGAAATTGGGCGCCTTTGCAAAGCAGCTCGACTCGGCGGTTTCGCAGAAGCGTGAGATTGCGGGCTCGCCCGGCGATGAACTTGTAAAGGAATTTGGTCGCCTAAAGGCTCAGGCGTCTCGATTATCGGGGCGCTAACGCCCTTCAGACGATCTGCTTACTTGCAGAGGTCTTTAAAGTCTTTTCCAGCTTTAAATTTAGGGACTTTGGCGGCCGGGATGACGAGAGTCGTTCCCGTTTTTGGATTGCGGCCGGCGCGTGATTTGCGAACGGTGCGAGAGAACGTGCCGAAACCAACCAGTTTCACGTCGTCGCCTTTGGCGACGGCTTTGGTGATGACTTCAAGGGCGGCGTCGAGGACTTGTTCAGACTGCATTTTAGTGAGCAAGGTTTTCTTCGCAACTTTTTCGATGAGTTCTGCCTTGTTCACTAAGCCCCCTTCAAGAACGAGGATCGGAACTTAAAGGCGTCGATCGGCACGGTCAAGAGCTTTGAGTGCACATTGCTGTCGTGCGCGGCTTTGGCGCTTCCCAGAGTCGCGAGCATTTGATAAATTCGAGAGCAATGCTAACAAGTATTAGAACTGAGACCGCTGAATTTCTCGTTGACATCATTTCTGCGAATTTTTCGCTTGCGTCCCTCAGCAAATCCAGCCTGGAAGCTGCTCTTGAGGCGCCGAAAAAACTCGAACACGGGCATTTGGCTCTGCCGGTTTTTCCATTCGCAAAGGAGTTGAAAAAAGCTCCACCGATGATTGCGCAAGAGCTTGCGCGTATTCTTAACGAATCGAAGGCTCCGCTCAAAATAAACGCAATTGATGCTATAACGCCGGTGGGTGGTTTTTTGAACTTTAAGTTCAAAGACTCGTATCTTCAAAAAAACTTGATCGAGAGCACGAATTTAGCGATCGAGAAGATCGGAAGCTCGAAAAAGGGTGCCGGAAAAAATCTCGTTATTGACTATTCGTCTCCGAACGTCGCCAAGCCCATGCATATTGGTCATTTGCGCGCGACCGTGATCGGGCAAGCGATCCGAAATATTGCGCAAACCCAAGGTTACAACGTCGTCGGACTCAATCACCTCGGTGACTGGGGAGTTCAGTTCGGAAAACTGGCCTGGGCCTATCAGGCCTGGGGTTCTGAGTACGATTTTAAGGCCAAGCCTTTTGAGTCTTTGTTTGCAATCTACGTTCGCTTTCACGACGAGGCCGAAAAGAACCCGGAGCTCGAAGCCAAGGGCTCTGAAACGTTCAAACGTCTCGAAAATGGGGACGCAGAAATCACGGCAATCTGGAAAGAGTTCGTCGAAATTTCTCTCAAAGACTATGGTCGAATCTGGAAGCAGATGGGCGTTCAGCACGACCTCGTACGCGGAGAAAGTTTCTACAACGATCGCTTGAAAGCGGTTGAAGAAATGCTCGAAAAGAAAGGTCTTCTCGAGACTAGCGACGGTGCGCAAGTGGTCCGGCTCGGTGACGACATGCCGCCTTGCTTGATCAGAAAAGCAGACGGGGCGTCGTTGTATGCGACAAGAGATCTTGCGAGTGCCATCTATCGTCACGACGAATTGAAAGCCGACATGAACCTCTACGTGGTGGGCGTCGATCAAACACTTCACTTCAAGCAAGTCTTTAAGGTTTTAGAGTTGATGGGCTTTGCTTGGGCGAAAACTGTCATCACATCGCTTTCGGAATGTATCGATTCAAAGAGGGAAAGATGTCGACCCGCAAAGGCCGCACAGTTTTCCTTGAAGACGTTTTGAAGCAAGCCGTTGAGCTCACGACCAAGATCATTGAAGAGAAGAATCCTGCGCTCGAGAACAAGGCGAAGATTGCAGAGCAAGTCGGCGTTGGCGCTGTCATTTTCAATGATTTGGCTGTCGACCGTGTACGCGATGTCGAATTCGACTGGGAAAAAGCATTGAGCTTTGACGGTGATAGCGGGCCATACGTTCAGTACACCCATGTTCGTTGTTTGAGCTTGATTCGTAAGTACGGAAAGCCAGTGGCTGACGAGTTCAAAGTTGATTTGGGATCTGATGAAGAGCGTGAACTTGTTCGTGTTCTTTTGAATTACCAAGACGTTTTGTCTGCATCGTTCGAAACATTCAGACCGAATATTCTGGCTCAATACCTTCTTGAGCTCTGTGCCGCATTCAGCCGGTTCTACAATAAACACCGGATTCTTGGCGAAGCGTCCGAAATCGAGAGTTCGCGCATGACATTGGTCGAGCGAAGTCGTCGAGTTTTGGCTGCGGGACTCAAGACATTGGGAATTCAGGCTCCTGAGGCGATGTAACGTCTCATTCTGAGAATCTCTCTAATATTCCGAGCTAAAAAATCCGAAAAGCCAAGTAATGAAGAATTCTTGGTTTGTCGGATTCATGTCTATTCTCTGCGCTAGTTTTGTCGCGCTTCACGGTGTCGTTCGCGACCGCTTGAGTCCCGTAAAGAACCTCGAGCATCGCATTGAGCTTCTTACTCAAGAAAAAGAGTCAGCTGAGTTCAGAACTCAGCTCGCGAACTATCGTCTTTCTGAATATCAGCAGCAGGTCGCGGCGTTGATGCCTGAAGCGATCAAGGGCAAGTCAATCGAAGCGGCCTATCCGCTTCGTCAGTTGGCGAGTGTTGTTACGAATTCAGATCAGCTTCCGATTGAACGAGCATCGAGCCTTTTTGAAAAAGCGAAACAAGAATTTCGCGCTAAGAACTATGACAAATCGAATCGTCTCTTTGCGCTGTTGATCGAGACGCATCCTGATTCATTGCATGTTATCGAGAGTCATTTTCTTTTGTCAGAAGGCCAGTTTCAGCTCCGTGACTACGATTCGACGGTCGCAACCGTCGAGAAGATGCTGAGTCTCTTCCCGGACAACGAATTGACCGCATTTGCGCTTCTTCGTTTGGGAAAGATTTTTGAGAAGCAAGACCGTCTCGAAGATGCCGCTGATATCTACCGAGCCCTTCTCGCGAACTTTAAGCAACAGCCCGAAGTCGTTCGTCTTGCAAGCACCAGCTTGAAGTCGGTGGCGCTCTAATGCTTTCGAAACCCGGCCTCCGGATTTTTTTGTTTCTTCTCGCCTTCACTCTTGAAGTGAGAATCGCAAAAGCAGCCTTCGAAGAGCCTCGTGGATGCCTTTTATCAAAAGCTGAAAATTGTGCGGTAAAGACGGGTGATGAAAAGTTCACTCTGAAGTTCCCGAATGGTGAGATCGTTCTCGATCAATCGACGGCCGTGATCCTTTCTGAAAAGAAATTGGTCCTCGTCAACGGAACCGTTTGGGTTCGCGCGCACGGACCGGTGACAGTGAGTACTGAATTCGGTGATGCGAAGTCGAGCGGGGAGTTCTGGGTTTCACGCTCGACAGCACGCATGAATGTTTCGGCTGTTTCGGAAACAGTTGAGCTGACGCCGCGAGGTGCGAGTGAAGCATTGAGTGTCGATCCGGGCCTTGAAAACTATGTCTCAGGCGTACAAAAAGACGGAACGGCAGAAACGGGATTGCCGATTGCGATTCCGTTTTCAGAACACGTGACGCGTTGGGCGCGTTTGTTTACCGGAAAAAAAGCGGACTTCGAAGATCAGGTTGATCGTTTTCACGCGACTTGGGTCC
>DATLHP010000052.1:0-5492 GCA_035539835.1 Bdellovibrionales bacterium | reverse complement strand
GTTCGGCGCCGAGAGCGTCGACGAGGCCTTCGTCGCAGATAGCGCAAATCTCGATAAGTACAACCCCGAGCTTTTTGCGGACGTCGTCTCTGGTGTTCTTGCAGCTCAAAAGCCCGCGGTTGTTCTCGCCTCGAGCTCGATGCTGGCACGCGATCTTTTTCCTCGCGTCGCGGCCCGTCTCAACACTGGCGTTGCGAGCGACTGCACGGAACTCGAAATTTCGTCTTCAGGCGAAGTCAAAGCACGACGACCAATGTACGCCGGAAAAGTTTCAGCCGAGGTTTCGTTTGAAAACTCTCCGACAAAAATCGTTCTCATGCGTCCGAACCAACTCGTCGTGACGCCGGCCGCTGGGGCGAAAACGACGGCGATGACGGATGCTGCAGTTCCAGCAAAAGATCTCGCAACTCTCGTAAAAGAAGTCGTCAAAGGCACTTCTGGAAAACTCGATCTCACTGAAGCGAGCATTATCGTTTCTGGTGGTCGCGGAATGAAGGATGCCGCAAGTTTCAAAATTCTTGAAGAGCTTGCAGATTCAATCGGAGCAACCGTCGGCGCATCTCGCGCGGTTGTCGACGCGGGCTGGGTGCCGCACACAATGCAGGTTGGTCAAACCGGTAAAACAGTTGCGCCGACTCTTTACATAGCTTGCGGAATCTCTGGAGCGATTCAGCACTTGGCGGGAATGAGCGGAAGCAAGGTGATCGTCGCTATCAACAAAGATGCGAATGCACCGATCTTCCAGAAAGCAACGTACGGAATCGTCGGCGATGTTTTCGAAGTTGTTCCGATGCTCACTCAAGAATTCAAAAAACTTCTTCAGCACTGACTCTAGGTCTTTCATTGAAGAATAAACTCATCGCGCTTTTGGGATTCGCCCTTTACTCAGTTTTACGACTGACGTGGCGAATCCGCGTGATCGAGCCCACATCACTGCAGGTGGCGCTGAACGATGGGCGGCCGCTTGTTTTCGCTCACTGGCATGGTGATGAACTCGGGATCCTACATTTGCTCAAGCGCTACAAGGCCGCGGCAATGATCTCGACAAGCAAGGATGGCGAAATCATGGATTTCGTCGTTCGGCTTTTTGGCGCGCGGACCTCGCGCGGTTCGAGTACTCGCGGTGGAGTTTCGGCGCTAAAGGGTATTCTTCGTCTTGCTCGTGATGGCTGGCGGCCCTCGGTGGCGGTCGACGGACCGAAGGGCCCCCTTCACAAAGTGAAGCCCGGAGTTTTCGAGATCGCGAAGGTTCTTGATTCAGAAATTTTTCCGATCGCTGCTGTTGCTGATCGCAAACACGTCTTCGAACGCGCGTGGAACAAGACTTTCCTCCCGCTTCCTTTCGCCAAAGTCGTTATCGTTTGGGGTGAGCCGATTGCGAAGATCGGTCGGCAGGCCGATAGTCGAGATCCTGAACTCGCGCGCCGCCTCGAAGAGGCCCTAGCTAATGCAGGGCAACAGGCCCGCAATCTCATTGCGACACCTTAAGAGTGTGCTAGCCTTTTAGGTGATCTTTCCAAGGAATTTAAGGGGTTGGCGCATGATGCGGAACATCGTTTTAGGCATGATCACAGTCGTTTTGTTGGTACCGGTGCTCGCAAACGCACAAGGCAAAGACAAAGAAGTCGTCGCCACTGTCGGGACCAAGCAAATCACGATGAAAGAGTTCAACGAGAAGTACAACGAAGTACTCAAGCAAACGATCAATCCACCCAACAAAGAACTCTTCCTTGAAGATCTCGTTCGCTACGAAATGGGCGTGCAAGAAGCAATCAAGAAGGGCATGCAAGACGACCCAATGGTGAAAGAACGCGTTCGCCAAGAATACTACAAGGGTCTTGTCGAAAAAGAGCTCGGCAAAAAAGTTTCTGAAATCAAAGTGAACGAAAAAGAGATGCAGGAGTACTACAAGAATAATCCTGAGATCCGCACGAGCCACATCTTGATCGAATACGCTCCTGACGCAACTGAGGCCCAAAAAACAGCGGCGAAAAAGCGTGCTGATGAAATTTACTCTGAAGTGAAAAAGAGCAAACGTCCGTTCGAAGAACTCGTCGGTCTCTACACTGACGACGCTCTTTCGAAGCGCACGGGCGGAGACGTTGGCTGGCAAAGTCGACTCACTCTTGTTCCGACTTATTACGACGCTGCTTTGAAAATGAAGGTCGGCGAAGTTCGCGGCTTGATCGAAACTCAGTATGGCTACCACATCATCAAGGTCACAGCTCGCCGCGGTTATGCTGATGCAAACAAGAGCCAGATTCGCGCAGCGGTTTTCGACCAAAAGAGAAAACAGCTTTTCGATGGATACTTCGCGCGTCTAAAGAATCAGTACCCAGTGAAAGTGAACAAGTCCCTCATCCGCTAAGGACGTCATGAACGAAATGAAACGTTCCAAGAACGAGGGCAAGGCCCTCGTTTTTTGTTTGATGGCTATCGTGTCGATTGCACTCTCAGGCTGCTTTCTCTCTCAAGAGAGGGCTGTGCTCAATCGGCCGATTCTTTTTATCAACGACACTGAGATCACAACTCAGCAGTTTTCCGAAAAGCTGGCTTCGCGGCTTAAGTATTTCGACGCGCTTCAAGCTAAAGACTCGAGCACTCTCGTGCGCGCGAAGAACGAAACCGTTCAAGCCTTCATTCTCGAAACAATCGCAAAAGATTTTGCCAAAAAGAATGGCCTTACGATTTCAGACGCAGAGCTTGATGCTGAAGTTCAGAAAATTCGCTCACGCTATCCCGATGACTTTGCCTTCCGGCGCTCGCTGGCCGACGAACGAATGACGTTTGATCGCTGGAAAGAGGACCTATCGTTCACGCTCCTTCAGCGAAAAATCTTTACGAAGATCAGCGAAAAAACCCCTGAGCCCACGGAAGCCGAACTCAAGGACTACTACGAGAAGAACAAGCCACTGTTTCAGACCGCCGCTCGCGTACGCCTTCGGCAGGTGGTCCTCGAACGCGAAGATGACGCCAAGCGCATTCTTGAAGAGATCTCGAGTGGCAAAGATATCGGCGCGCTCGCCAAGAAATTTTCGGTCGCACCTGAGGCAGAAAACAACGGAGATACTGGCTGGATCGAAAAAGGATCGCTCGACGTCTTCGATCAGGCCTTCAAAATGTCGGTTGGCAGCCGAAGCAAGATTCTGCAGAGCCCCTATGGTTACCATATCTACGAAGTTCTTAAAAAAGAGCCGGAAGGTCGTTTGAGTTTCCCAGAGGCGAAAGCTAAGATACGAGCGCAATTGATCGAGCGCCGCGAACAGGCCACGTTCTCTGCTTGGCTCCAGGAGCAGGTTCGCAAGACCTCTGTGAAAAAGAACGACGCTCTCATCAATGCGATCACAGTCACAACCCGGGAGTCGTGATGAGAGTCTTTCCAAAAATCGCAGCGGTTCTTGTCGGCCTTGCGATGATCAGCCAAATCGCTTTCGCCGACACCGTCGAGCGCATCGTCGCTGTCGTCAATGATGAGATCATCACGCAATCCGACCTCGAAAAATATTCGGATCGCTTAAAAGGCGGCGGACTCACCGATGATCTTTTGATTCCGGATGAAGCAACCAAACAGTCGTTGATCAAAGACAAAGAAAAGCTTCTTCAGAAAATGATCGACGAAAAAGTCATCGACTCTGAAGTAAAAAAACAGAGCATGACTGTGCCGATTGAGCGCGTTGAACAAGAGATCCGCACGATCGCGCGTAAAAACGGTGTCGGCCGAGACGATCTCAAGGCCGCACTTTCTGAACGCGGAGTAAAATTCTCTGACTACCAAGACTTCATCAAAACGGGTCTCGAGCGTCAGGGCCTGATCGAAAAAGCGATCACTTCGCGAATCAAGGTTTCTGAAGACGATGTCATGATGGCATTTGCAAATCGCGGCGGCGGAAGCGGCGATCAAGCTTACGAATACACTCTCTCGCACATTGTCTTCCTCTCAGAAAAAGGCGGCGCGCCCGCGGCAAAGCAACGTGCTGAAGAAGCCCTTAAAAAACTAAAGGCCGGACAAGCTTTCGACCGCCTTGCGGCCGACGTCAGCGAAGATCCAGCATTCGAACAAGGCGGCCTTCTCGGTACGTTCAAGACAGGCGAAATCAACAAAGGTCTTGAGCAATCGATCGTCAAAGTTCCCGCTGGCGAAACAACAAGCGTGATTCCGATGAGCGGCGGATATCAGATCGTCAAAGTTCTTAAGAAGAAATTGATTCCTGATCCACGCACAGAAAAAGAACGCGAAAAAATTCGTGGAGAACTCTACGAAAAAGCATTTAAGCGTCAGCTCGCCTTGTGGCTCGAGCAGCTTCGTCACGACGCCTTTATTCGGATCAATAAGTGAAGAAGATTCTCCGTATCGGCATCACAACCGGTGATGCCGACGGGATCGGCTTTGAAGTCACCGCGAAAGCTCTCGCCAAACTCAAGCCAGGACCCGGCGTTACTTTCTTTTTATGGCGCTCGCCAAAAACTCCGCGCAAAGAACTTGCACGAATCGATCGTTCATTCAAACGCCTGACCGTCAGCTCATGGCCCGAAGCTTTAAAGATCACCACGGGTTCCCCAAGAGAGATCGTCGACATTGCATCCAATCTTCCGCCCGCTCTTTGGGTCGAAGCGACAGCTCAAGCCAGTCACTTTGGACATATCGATGCCATGGTCACGGCGCCGCTTTCAAAGACAGCGATTCGAGCGGCAGGTCTCTCTGACATGGGACACACCGGAATCCTGAAACGAGTGACGAAAACCAAAGACGTCTTCATGGGATTCATTGGCGACCACTTCAATGTTCTGTTGGCGACGGGGCATATTCCGATCGAGCTCGTTCCCGAGGCTTTAACTGAGGCTAAGCTCGAAAAGGCAATCATCGCAGCCGATCATCTTCGTCGTGTTCTCGGAAAAAAAGAAAGCCAGAGACCGCTTGCGCTCATTGGCCTCAATCCACACGCGGGTGAAGAAGGTATGATTGGAGCGACGGAGCTCAAGCTGCACGCCGAGGCGCTGAAGACCATGCGCGCAAAGAAAATCGAAATCGATGGACCGCTTGTCCCCGACGCGGCGTTCTCGCCTCGTTTGTGGAAGAAGTACTCCGTTTTTGTCGCGAACTACCACGATCAAGGACTGATTCCCTTCAAGATGATTCATGGACAGGAATCGGGTATACACGTCACCATGGGTCTTCCGTTCGTTCGAACCAGCGTCGATCACGGAACGGCGAAAGATATCTTCGGAAAAAACAAAGCCGATCCCCGCTCGATGCTTTTATCGATCGAGTGGGCGATTCGACTCTGCCGAAGCTCCGCTGATCTCACTGTTTAGTATTTTGGGTTTAGGAGTTAGAGCATGTTCAATCCCGAGATTTTCAGAGAATACGATATCCGTGGCGTCGTCGATAAAGACTTCAATGCTGATTTTGCAAAAACACTTGGACGCGCTTTTGTTACTTACTTGGTTCAAAAAGGTGCGCCAAAGAATCCTGTCGTAACCTTGGGTTATGA
>DATLHP010000051.1:0-3315 GCA_035539835.1 Bdellovibrionales bacterium | reverse complement strand
GTCGCCAAGAATCAAGCACACAGGACTCGAACCAATGAACTCGGCACCCAGAGTGAAAGCGCGAGCGATTCCGTCTGGCTGAGGCTGCTCTTTGTAACTAAACTCACAACCGAACTGTGATCCATCACCGAGGAGCGCGCGAATCATAGGGAGATCGCGAGGCGTGCTGATGATCAGAATCTCGCGAATACCAGCGAGCATTAGAACCGAGATCGGATAGTAAATCGCTGGTTTGTCATAAACCGGAAGCAGCTGCTTACTGACTGCCGCCGTACAAGGATAAAGTCGGCTTCCGCTTCCGCCAGCGAGAACGATCCCCTTCATCGCGCACTCTCTTTCATGACCGCTTGAACCCAAGCATCGTTTTCGAGATACCAGCGTACTGTCTGCTTCAGACCCGTTTCGAATTCACCGTACTCGCGTTTGAAACCCAAATCCCTTTCGGCTTTAACGTCATCGATCGCATAGCGCCAATCATGGCCTTTTCGATCAATGACGAAGCTGATGAGCTCTTCGTATGAGCCACGGGCACGCGGTTTCAAACCATCCAGTTCGCGACAAATCCCACGAACGACGTCGATATTTCTACGTTCTGAACGACCACCAAAACAGTAGCTTTCACCAGGGACGCCTTTTAGAGCCGCCAGATAGATACCGCGACTGTGATCGCTGACATGAATCCAATCACGCACATTACGGCCATCGCCATAAACCGGAAGTGGTTTTTCAGCGAGCGCACACTGAATCATGTGTGGAATCAATTTTTCTGGATACTGACGAGGGCCATAGTTGTTCGAGCAATTCGTGATAATGACGGGAAGTCGATAGGTGTGAAACCAAGCGCGCGCCAAATGATCGCCACCCGCTTTCGATGCGGAATAGGGAGAATTCGGGGCATACGGAGTTTCTTCTGTGAAATGGCCTGTCTCGCCCAGACTTCCGAAAACTTCGTCGGTTGAAACTTGAATGAAGCGGAATTCAGACTTTTTGTTCGCTGGAAGTTTTTCGAAGTGCTCTAGAGCAGCACCGAGAAGAGTGAAAACGCCTACGACATTGGTATGAACAAAGTCCGCCGCATTTTCGATGGATCGATCGACATGGCTTTCGGCCGCAAAGTTGACGATCCAATCAATGGACCGCTCTGCCAGTACTGAACGAACCGCTGCCAAGTCTCGAATGTCACCTTCGACGAATTCGATCTTCGATTCGACCGCCGCAAGGTTCGCGCGATGCCCAGCATAGGTAAGAGCATCAAACACGACAACACGATGGCCTTCTTGAACGAGCTGCTCAACGAAACAGCTCCCGATGAAACCGGCTCCGCCGGTGACCATGACATTCTTAACGCTCGGCTTTCCCATCCGATTGGTTTCCTCTATTATCGTCCTCGTTGCAAGTAGTTAGGCTCTTTTGTCGCTTGCCAGTCCAACGTCATAGGGCTTTGATTGCGATATGCCTTTTCTCTCTAACCAGATGCACCGTCGTCTTCTCCATTTTTCGCTCTCTTTGTACCTCATTGCGACCTGGTGCTCTATGGCGGGAATGGAGATCTTCGGCTGGCTAACGGCCGTCATCGTCTTCACATACTTTTTGAGAAAGCCCGCCGACGAAACTTTGCGGGTTTCTGATTTCTCAACAGCCCTTCCCTGGAAAAGCTGCATCGCCCTCGTCATCATTACGGCCCTTGGCATCTTCATTAACGGCACCCCCCAAACGGACGAACTCTTCGCCATCGGCTCGCAAAGATGGGTCATCGTTTTGTTCTTTCTTTCGCTTGCTCTGAGCGTGAGTTTCCCGACCCTGAAGAGCTATCGCTTTTTCTTAGGGTTTGTAATCATCCTCGCACTCTATGCGATTTTTCAGTCCCTCACCGGCATCGATATTTTACGGCCAGGCTCACATCGTGCGGTTCAGCCGCTCGGTCTTAAGAGCACGATCGAACTTTGGCGATCTTCGGGTTTCTTTGGCAGCCCCCTGCAATATGGATACATCGCTGGTTTCTATGCCTGCCTTTGTTTGGCGATGGCGCTTCTGACATTCGCTCGACGAAAAGAATTCGGATGGATTTTTACGGGATCCGTCAGCGCCTTCATTCTATTAACAACGAGTATCATCACCACCTTTACACGCGGGGCATGGATTGCGATGGTGGTCGCCTTTTTGTTCGTCGCATGGACCGCATCTAAAAAAATCGCCGCTTGCCTCGTCGGCGTTGGCGCAGCCGTATTCACGATTCTATTTTCGACCGTCGACATTTTTAGAATGCGTGTGTTGACGCTTTTCAATTCAGGTTACGGCAGTAACTCAGATCGAGTTTTCCTGTGGAAAGCGAACTGGGAAATGTTCAAGGACTACCCAATCCTCGGCATCGGTTATCAAGAGAACGAAGTTCGCGCTGGCGAGTATGTCGCTCGTCTTGGTCAGCCCGACGCTTTTACCGGGCACGCACACAACAACTATCTGCAGATGCTCGCAGGTACCGGTATCACTGGATTTCTGACTTACATGTTCATCATCAGCTTTATGCTTTGGCTGACGTGGCGTCTTTGGAAAACCTTGCCGCAAGAGATGATTTGGCCACGCGCAATCGCGCTCGGAGCACTAGGAGCGCAAATTCATCTTCATATCGGCGGATTTACCGAAGCGAATTTCAAAACCGGCACAACCAATCACAACTTCATGGTCGTCTGGGCTCTCATCGTCGCCCTCACCGTCTTGCAGAAAAAAGGATTACTCAGAAGCAAGGCCAGTTAAGAACACTTAACCGTGACGCTCAGACCCCTGTCCATTTTTTTTGCCAGCACTTAATTATCAAACAGAAATAATTGATAAACGATTTTCGATTCTCTACGGTTGTTGAACTTCACAAACACAATCAAGGAGGATTTGTATGAAGTTTAAGCACGCAGTAGTTACAGCAATCATCATCACATCAGGAGCGTCGGTTTTCGCAAGTGACCTAGGAAAAATGGCATTTGATTTTATTGCGCCATCAATCAGCAACGAACAGGATGCCCCGAACCAGACAGGGTCGATCGTCTACAACGACAATGAAAATCTCTTCTATGGAAACCATAGCGGCACGTGGTCGCCGCTTTCTCAACAGATCAGTTCAGGCGGAACCGGTCGATACTCAATGCAGTCCGCAAAAGTGACAACCAACGGAACTACGAGCTGTACAGTTGCACTCGAAACCGGTGACTGGATCACTTCCACGACCGCCAATGGCGTTGGTGATTGCACCCTGACTATGACGGGATTCACGGCACAACCAGCGTGCAGCTTCTCTGTTCAGTCCAATGGACTCGTCGATGT
>DATLHP010000050.1:0-9381 GCA_035539835.1 Bdellovibrionales bacterium | reverse complement strand
TTTGATGCAAGACGAATCATGCAAGAAGATACTCAGCAGGCACAGACGCTTTACTTTGATGCGCCACTCGATGAAAACGCAAATCCGCGCAATCATTTCGCTCATCTCAAATGGCTCGGAGAAAAACTCTTTGCTCCGTATGCAGATTTCTTGTCGAGCTCGGTGAATGTTTTCGACTCAATCGCGATTGTGAAGGACAGCGACAGCCATGCTCCGAGTCTTGATACGAAGATCGACAGTTTGCTGGCTGCAAGTGATTGGACCGGCGGTCTTCTCGGATTTCTTTTGAACGAAGGCGTACGTCCGCGAGTTCTTCATTCTGAAGTTTCGTCGGCAGAGTTGTTCGCCCAGCCTCGACTTCTTGTTCACATCGACTCTGGTCTTTCGAACCCAAAGACAATCGCGATGATGAAGAAGGCATTGGCTTCAGGCCAGGGCATTTTGAATTTCGTCTCTGATCAGTCATTGCGTGCTGCCGGCGCGAATGTCGCCGACGTAGTTCCAGAAGCTCAGGCGGGTGCACGCAAGAATTTGACATTCTATTTGAGCCCGCACGGCCGTTTGGTGAACAAACATAGCAAAAACGCCGTTGCGTATGAGTTTCCGGCGCAGGGTCCTTTGTACTCATACAGTATTGATCAGATGCCAGGTTGCGAGGGCCTCCTCTACCAAAATGACAAAGTCATTGGTTATCGCTGTCAAACCGAACGCGGTGTGATCATGCAGATCGGTGCTCTGCTTTTTGATGACTACAATTCGAGCGATTACGCCACTTTGTCGAGCCCACTGGTTCGTCGAACGTTTTTACGCGGCTTGCTTGCTGATTTCGGCGTGCATCCTTCGATCGTCGTTTCGGCGGCGGCAGAGCGAGTCAGTGTTTTCGCTAGGCAGAGCCCACGAAATGATCTTTTGTGGATCACGGTGAAAACCTCAACGCAACGTCAGCAAGAGATCTCTTTGCGAGTGCGTCCCGAAACTATGCCGGGCAGCTTAAATACGGCTGGCATGTATGAGGTTGAAGATATTCTGTCTGGAGCTCGACAGGTATTGAGCGGACAAGATCTGATGGCAAAGGGCTTTACAGTGGTATTAGCAGCTGAGGGCAGCACGGTCTTCGTGGTGCGACCACAATGATTCTTGCTTTAGCGCTCGCCACTTTATTAGAAATCCAGCCGTCACAGACTGGGCCCGGTATTCAGCAGGTCAAGGGTCCGCACTTGGCCTTGTGGAATGAAGAGCAGGTTTCGTCAGAGAACGACCTTCTATTGATCACTATCGGCGGAACAAACAGTCAGCCGCGAGAGCTCTTAGCTTTCAAGCAAGAGGCTGTGCGCTTCGGTTACCATGCAATCGGCGTCGATTACCCAAACACTGTCATTTCGACGACCTGTCGAACCATGCCGTCGCCGACATGCTTTGACGAGTATCGAGAAGAAGTCGTTTTCGGCACGCCGGTCAGTGACATCGTTCAGGTCAACCCAACCAATTCGATTGAAAATCGCATTTTGAAATTGATGCGCTACCTTCAGATTCAAAATCCGGCGCAGTGGTCGCAGTTTTTTCTGGGTGGCCATCTGAACTGGGAGAAGGTTGTTCTCGCCGGGCACTCGCAGGGCTCGGGGCACATTGCCTATCTGGCAAAGAAGCATAGAGTGCACGGGGTGATCATGTTCGCCGGTCCGCAGGATGGCAATGCATCTTGGCTTTCGCAGCCGGGCCTGACTCCGGTGGATCGTCTCTACTTCTTTTTTCACTTGAAGGACTTTTTCGGCAGCGAGTTTCAAGTCGATAGCGCGAAGGTTCTCTTGAATGATCCACACGCTGAAGTTTCAGCGATCGACAATTCAATTGCTGCGTCATCGAAGGCGCATATTTTTATGACGAATGCACCGAGCGACGACCCTCACAACTCTCTGACGAAATCTGGATTTGTCCAGGTCTGGCAGTTTCTATTGAGACGCCTGTCATTCGAGTCGCCTTGAGTACCATGAAGGCTCAAAAGAACTGATCGGATCGGGCTGCTTAGTATCTGGTTTTGGCCGTCGGCGTCTACACTTGTCGCAAACAGACTATGTTGGTTTAATTTTCTGAACTGGGGTTGAAACATGAAATACATTGCTTCATCTATTGTGCTTGGATTCCTTTCGTTTTCGTCAATTGTGCTCGCGCATGATTCTGTCTTTGCTACTCTGATGGGAACCCATGAAATTCAGTCTGGTCAGTGCGTGTGCAAACAAGGCAAGTGTTTAACATACCCAAGCGAAAGAGCCCGATTGCTCAATGTCACCTTGAAAAAGGGCAGTGCCAGCGAACAAGAAGTGTACCCCAATCTGATTAAATTCATTGTTGATCACACTGATTCACTGGGGAACGGCCGTATCTTGTGGCCCATGTACACCGTGTCGAAGAGTTCAGGAAATGACTATGAATCCGAGATTGGTGAATTTAGAGATGATTCTTATCGCTTAGAGAAAAAATTCGGTGATGAAAGCCGGATATTTACTCTCGACTTAAAAAAGGTCGGCCCTAAGGTGACTGGATTATGGATTGACCGATTTATTTCATTCGATCAATCAAGAGTTCAAACGGTCGAATGTAGTTTTACTACTTACGTTGATTAGTAGTTCATTCGTTCTAATGAGCCGAGCACCTCGCGTTCGCTTTGGTTCATGCACAGACACCACTAACCTCTCGGTCAGTGCCTGATCATCAAGGCTCCGGTGCCGATCACATACTCGCGTGATGGCTCGCTAAGATATTTCTGCATCTTACTGACTCCGAAGCTCTCAATGGCCGTTCGCTGATTGCAATTGCGACAAAGAAGCTTCACGTTCTCGATTGTACTTTTCCCTCCTAGGGCGAAGGGAACTATATGTTCGTATTGAACCGCGTGATTTGATCCGCAGTTTGTGCATTTGCCCGCATCACGCATCCAAACATGATGTCGAACAGTCGCGGGGATGTAGCGCCCGCTTGCGACGCTCTGCGACTGTTCCGGAACAGTGATTTTGGCTTGGGCTCGTTTTGCTTTTTCGGTTGGATCGATTTCTCGCTTCAGCGCTTTGAGCGCTAGTTCAATGAGTTCTCCATTTGAAATTTGCGGGTGAGAATGAGCAAGAAGGCCTTTGAGCTCATTCGCCAAAGACGCCGCTTCTTCAGTCAGAACCGTTTTTACTTCGACTTTGCCATCTGAGAGTTCGCGCCAGGATTCTGTCGCTGTTACTACCATCCCGGTTTCCTCTTTTAGAATTTTCAATGCCTCGCTCTTTGAGACGTTTTCAAGTCTCTTGATGACAGCCAATTTTTCTTCTTTCGCGCGAGCTGGCGTTTCTGCCTCTTTGGATTGATGGGTCTCTTGCGAAAACGCACGTCTTGCGAGTACGAGGTTTGAAAGCTGAAGACTCCCATCGTTAATTTGCGGCTCGATCTCTGGAAGCTCTTTGAGTAACTGCATGGCAGAGATTCTGAACCAAGCTTCACTTTCTGAGTATTTCAAATGACCAACAATGTAGTCTTTAAGACTTTTGAATTTGAGCTTTGAATAGAGACGACGTCTATCGACTTCGAGAAAATGATGAAGCGTGTTTGAAATGGCATCTCGCTCCGTCTGCACGGCTCTTTCAGTCGAACTCAAAACTGCATCGTCGGTGAGTTGTCTAAGATTCATATCGCCTCCATCTCAAAAAGTTGGAGCGACATTATCACATTGAAGAAGTTTTTTTCTAACGAAGATATGTCAAACGGTTTTAATTGATATCGAAGTTTTTTGACCTCGGTATCAAGAGCCTTTACATCTTCTCGCTTCATTCGCTAACATCTGCTCACTATGGAAATACAATGTGAATGCGGAAAATTTCGCGCTGAATTGACTGGCTTCCCTCGGAATACTCCTGGCCGTTTGAAATGTTATTGCGATGATTGTCAGGCGTATTTGCATTTTTTGAATCGCGCCGATCTGCTCGACGAACATGGCGGAAGTGAAGTCATTCCTGCTTATCCGTCGGAATTCAAATTGATCGCCGGCAAAGAGCTTCTTAAATGTACGCGGCTTATTCCGGCAGGCATGTTCCGCTTCTCGACGACTTGCTGTAACACGCCGATCGTCAATACGGATCCGAAACGACCTTGGGCTGGAATTCACCGACGTATGTTCACAGCAAAAGATCCGCTTCAGCTGGATAAGGCACTTGGCCCAGTGAAGAGCAGCATTATGGGCAAATTTGCGAAAGGGACGCCGCCGGCAGGAACTCCGCAAAAGTTTGATTTCAAAGGCATGACGGTCGTAATGCCTTATCTTTTGAAGGGCATGATCCTCGGAAAAGCGAAGGGCTCGCCTTTTTTTGAGAATGGTCAATCCGTTGCGACGCCGAAAGTACTGACGGCGGATGAGTTTCGCGAAGCCCGAGCGAGAGCGGGATTCTAGAGCCAAAGCATTCGTCACATAGATCTGGGCGGCAACCATTCGGCCTTCACAGGTAAGAGGTCGCGCTTGAAGCGTGGTTCGATCTCGAGGGCAAACGGCTTCAATAGATCAATTTTTGAACTTCCACAGACGTTGGAGTGGGACGAATACCAAAGTTTGGTGATAGTTCCTCCATAGATCGGCATTTGATCGACGACGGTCTTCTGAATGCCCTTCGTAAACGTGAAAACTTGTTTTTTGCCGTCTTGAGTGAGTTCACCCGAATAGTACTTAAGTTCGACCGCTTCTGCCTGATCTGTCCAAAGTTCAAATGCGAAACATGGTTTGTCGTCCACAAGATGCTTTGTCAGCTGAGCGATTTCTTTCTGCGCATCTGACTGAACTTGAGCTACAGAAAGTTTCTCTTTGAAAGCGCGATCTTTGGCTGCCTCGCGCACGCGCGCGGTGAGCAACGGCTTTGTGTATGGATAAATTCGAACTTGCGTCGTTGTCCGCGACTCCTTGTAATCACGCTTGTTGATAAATTCTCGTTTTTCCTGCTCGGTAAGCGGCGCCTTTTGTTTGATAACGACTTCGCGGGCAAGACTATCCTGAATCTCTTTTGACTCGACGGAGATATCGGTTTCTCCCACCAAATACTCCGTTTTAGGAGCTTTTGGAGAAGTTTGACATGCGATCAACGTCAATGCCGCGAATGCAGCCGCTGTTCTAACAAATGATTTTGATTTCATGCATTCAACTTAGCGGTCGTCCCAACGGCGAATCAAGAAGTCTTTCGCGTTTCCATCCTGTGATCGAGTGCGTTTCAATGGCCCTCGGTGGCACTGAGGATATCGCTGGCTTGCCAGTTTGGAATGTCTGATGTGAGCTCTAGCAAGAGCTGGTCGAATCGACGGGTGGCTGCGGTTCGTAGAGCCGGATCAGGAGACGAAACTCCATCTGCGAGCTCGCGCCACTCGGGCGACAAGGTGAGGCGGCTGCGCAGGGCTGCGGTAAAGAGATCTGCCCATGATGGCTGATTGAATGTGAAATTCATTGCGAGGGCTTCGCCTTCGGCCTCTGTCGTGTGCCAGTAGCCTCGCGGAACGAAAAGAAGCGATCCGGGTTTCAAAACGATTTCAGACGTCTCATCTTCAGGCATCGCTGTCGGCATCGGCTGCGCATAGGGCGCAAGCTCAGGATCGAGCGCTAGGCCCATCGTGTGTCGAACCAATGGGTTTTCGACATGCCGATTCGGAGCGATTCGCCATTTCTTTGTACCGTGCAGCTGCAAAACAAAATTGATGTTCTGATCGAAGTGGGGAGCGGTTCCTTTTCCGTGCGGTGTCGCATAGGCGATACATCGGCCGTACGTCATCATCGGCATGCCGAGATCAGATCGAATCGCGTCGATCCATTCGCGCAAATCAGGGATGCACGTTTCGACGTTGTTAAAGAGAAGCCCCATTTTATTTGCGAAGAGCTTCTGAGCATCCTTGGGCGAGACGTCGACTGAACTCGCTTCGTCCGAAACATCTGGCAGGTGCGCTTGCAAAACTCTCGGCCAAGATCCGAGTAGAGCTTCGATGGATTGCAGAATCTCAAACTTGCGAAAAGGTTCAAAGGCAAGACCATGAACCGAAAATGGCTCGTTTGGCCAGCTGCGATTCAGAAAGCCATCGATCGAAGCCGCTCCAAGCAGAGCGCCAAGCCCGGGCTTCATTGAACTGTCTCAAGTTTTTCGACAAATTCTTGATCGCGTTCTGTTACGAAATTGATTACGAGACCTTCGCGTCCAGCGCGTGCAGTGCGACCCACGCGATGCAGATAGTTCTCCATTTGTTTTGGCATGTGATAGTTGATCACGCGCCCGACGTGATCAACATCAAGACCACGCGACGCAAGATCGGTAGATATAAGAAGATTCACTTTTCCTTCGCGGAACAGCTTCAGATTGTTGCGTCGCTCAACTTTATCCATTTCACCGCGGTAGATCACGCATTTGCGTTGCGACTTTTCCAATAGAGCCGCCAGCCGATCGCATTGCTCGCGAGTATTGACGAACACCAGTGTTCCACCCTTGATCTCTTTATCGAGTAAAGCTTCGAGGACCGGAAAGCGTTTGCCGTCTTCAATAGTGCGATTAATAGTTTTTAGCGTGGAAACGACTCGGTGACTGCCGCTGGTGCGCATAACCTCGACTGACGAGAAGAGTTCTTTCATGAGATCTTGAACTTGTTTTGTGACAGTGGCCGAGAAGAGCGCGAGCTGTCGCTCTTGCGGACATTCGCCGACGATCCGTTTTGCATCGGGCAAGAAACCTTGATCAAGCATTTGATCAGCTTCGTCGAAAACAAGAATTCGCACATCACTGAGATTCACGAGCTTTCGCTCAAGGAGCTGGACAAGCCGACCTGGTGTTGCCACCAAAACTTCGAAGGCGCCCTTCACGTTTCTTTTTGCCACTTCGAAAGTGGTTCCACCAAGAACAGTTCTGACTCGTAGACGCGTGGTGTGCGTGAATGGCTTAAAAACTTTTGAAACCTGTTCGCCGAGCTCTCGGGTCGGAACGATGACGACCGCGCGCGGTTGTCCTTCAACAGTGACCGGCTTTCCGTCGATTTCGAGAGTTTTAATTAAGTGAAGGATCGGCAAGGCATAGGCGAGTGTTTTTCCGCTACCGGTTTCTGAAACACCGACGACCGATTTGCCAGACAGCAAACGCGGCATCGTGCGACCTTGAATTTCGGTCGTCTTCAAAAGGCCTTTTTCAACGAGGGTGGCTTGGAGGGTCGGCAGTAATTTGAAATCAGAGAAAGGTGTCATGGGTATAGTTGTGACCTGTGCCATCTCAGAGTGCGAGCACTTATACTTGAATTTCCCTTTTTACCCAATCGTCAGGTCTCTAGACACTGGGTCGCTTCGAATTTCGCTTTAGAACTGATTTACTGCGCTTCAGTCGGAACGAAACTCGCATGACGCCTGCCCGAGGTGAAATATGCGTGCGTCTTTGGTTGGGTTGGCGAGTTTTCTTTTGCTCGGTTCTGTGTCGCAGGCGGCGATTGTTGCTGGCTATTCTAAGTCGCCTTGGAATCCACGAGTTGAAACTCATGTGATCGTGGCTTCGAAAGGGCTGACGTTTTCGACGGTCGGATACACGCAAGCGGCTACTATTCGAGAGATGTATCCTGAGCATCAGATTCTTTTCGTTACGAACCTTCCGGTTGCGACATCGAACTATCGACAGACAAAACAAAAAGAATTGCGCGGTCTCGGTTTTTCGATTCGCGAAGAAAACGATGAGCGTTTGTCGACGACGAAGCTAATTCAGATTTTGAAGTCATCCACAGCAAATATTCGATCTATGGATATTATTGGACACAATGGAGTTGAGTTGGGTCCCTGGCTCGAAGATGGCGACCATCGAATGGATTATCGAAATGAAAAGCTGATGAGTCAGTTGAAGCCCCTCTTCAATGCGAAAGCTTACGCGAGACTTCACGGCTGTAACTCTGGTTGGAATGTCGCTCCAAAGCTTTCGAAATTCTGGGGCATTCCTGTTCTCGGAAGTTTCACTTCGACCTCTTTTTACTTCCTCGCTACGAACGGCGCTTACGAGCTCGTTCACGGAGATATTCCATCTGAAAGAGTGGCTTTGAATGATTCGAGTCAGGCGTGTCCACATGGAATGTGCCTAACGCTCACTCCAGAATCTGCTCCATATCACTTTCATGTTCACAAATCGCCCGAGGCGGCTTGGCTTCCGTACCGCAAAGTCATTTGCGATGCCTCGATTCCGGATGCAGTTTGCGAGCGCGCCTTCGCCGAAGCCATTGTCACTTCGATCACCCCTGTTTCACGTAAGCAGGCTCTCAAAGATGCCGACGTTTTCAAAACGATGCTCGAACAATCGATGTGCGCAAGCTACGGAAGCCAGGCCGGTCAAAAAACATGTCTCGAGAATCTTCGTCAGGCACATCGAGACGGCAACTACAAATTCTTGCCTTACCGTCGCGGCGTTCTCTTGAAGTGCTCTGGTCTTCGCGCGTGTAACTTCCAACAGGATTCAATTGATCTTCGACGAAACGCGAAGTCGAGCACCGAAGACTCAGTCAAATTGTACTTCGAGCATGCGCTGCGTGGACACGGATTGCTCAAAGGCGCTTTGTAAGCTAAGAATTCAAGTCTATGGACGGAGTAGCAAAGACGTCATTACTGACGGCGGCCATGCGTGCCGCTGAATCCAAGCGCATCGAGGATCGCCTGTTCAATGATCCTTATGCAGAGCTTTTAGCTGGTGCAGAGGGTGCTTCGCTCAGAGAGAAAGCGATTGCCGAATCCGGAGATCAGCCTGCCATTGCGATCCGCACGGCGTTCATAGACAAGAAAGTCACAGACGCTTTGAAAGATGGCGTTCGTCAGATCGTCATGCTCGCTGCCGGCATGGATACGCGCGCGTATCGTCTCGATTTTCCAGAGGGTGTTCGTCTTTTTGAATTGGATCGAAAAGAGGTCTTCGACTACAAGCACGAAAAGCTTCAAGGCGTGAAATCAAAGTGCGAACGAAAGACTCTTGCCGTTGATCTTCGCGACGAGTGGCAAAGTCAGTTGGTTCAAGCCGGCTTCAAGCCTAAAGAACGAACTCTGTGGTTGGTCGAAGGACTCTTGATGTATCTCGAAGAGTCGCAAGTCGAGGCTCTGTTCAATCGAATCAACACATTGGCGTCGCCAAAAGACGTGATGTTGTTCGACATCTTGACTCGTACCTTGATCGAGGCGCCTTACATGGAGAAACAGTTAAAGTTTCTCGAGAGCATGGGTGCTCCGTGGAGATTCGGCGTTAACGAGCCAGAAGAATTCATGAAGAAATTCGGTTGGGATGCGCATGCAACGCAAGCAGGAGAGTTTGCTCCGACCCGCTGGCCATTTCCTACAGCTCCGCGAAACGTTCCGAATGTTCCGCGCGGGTTCTATATGGA
>DATLHP010000049.1:0-2619 GCA_035539835.1 Bdellovibrionales bacterium | reverse complement strand
CTGCAATGGTTCCGGCTAGAATGACGTTCATTAGAAGTGAGCGTCGACTCTGATCGTGCCGTCGATTGAGTTTTTGTCGATCGTTTCACCGATCATCGCACTTCTCCCATTGAGGTCTGCGCCGATGCTAAAGCGATCATTCATGTAAAAGTCGAGGCCCGCCGTCGCGACACTCGATGGAGTCGTGTAATCTTTTTGAGCTTCGCCGGGCTCTTTGATCGAGAGGTAACGAGCGGTAAGACCGCCGCCGACGCGATAGCCGAGACGTTGCCCCGTGCGGTTTTTGTAGAGCACTTTGAGTTCAAATTCTTGAATGGTTGAGCGGATCGCGTTTTCTTCCGATTCGCCGAAGTTACGAGCTGTGCCTTCAGCCATCCAATTTGGTGAAAACAAATCGATGCCAAGAGCTGCTTGAATGCCGCGCTGATTGAGCACGTGAGATTTTCCACTCTCGAGGTGAACGGATTGAATCACAGTCGCGAGGCCGACTCCGCCATGCATCCAAACCTCGGCGAATGGGTCGTCGCTACCGCCGCCTGGGCGTTTTGTTTTCGATGTATTGGTTTCTCTGTGAAGCTGATCGACGATTGTGTCGTAGTCGATCATTTGGCTTTCTTCGTCTTCTGCATGTGCAAGTGGAGAGGTGAAGATCAGAAGGCCTAAGCCTGCGATCAGAAGGCGAGAGTGCGAAAAGATTCCGTCCATGGTCTTTCCTTGCGATATAGGTTTCATACCTACCAAAAGCTTAGCAGAAAGTCGGGATCGGACAGAACCACTTCCATAGGCCTGTGTTCGATTTTCATTCATGGTCGAGTTTTTAGATACCTCGCCTTTCGAGACGCCGAAATCCCGATCAGAATAGAAGCATGGGAAAAGCCTCTCGCCGCTGCTTTTGCGCATTCTGTCGTTCGGAGCGCAACGTCTATCGCAAACGCCACATTGGCGTCGTGGATATGTTTTTGGCTTTGGCTGCGAGTGCCCTTCTAAGTTTCATCATCTGGCAGGACCTTGATCCCAGGCTTGCCATCTTCTTTTCACTGGGTCTCGGTCTAGCTGAGCTCTTTATCGTCTTCCGTTGGCGGCTTTCGATCGTCTGTTCTAAGTGTGGATTTGATCCTGTGATCTACCGCAAGAGCCCAGAGCAAGCTGCTGAACGTGTCAAAGCACATTACAAGAGCCGACGTGAAGATCCACTTTGGATGATGGCTCCGCCGCCTTCGCTTCCGCGCATCGCGAAGGAACGCTCGCGGCTTTAACTTGTCTGTCACAAGCTTTGTCGATAGCTTGTCCTCACGATGAAATCACTCGTTTGCATTCCGACTTACAATGAGCGCGGCAACATTGACGCGATCACGACTGAAGTTCTCAAAGTCACTCAATCTGAAACTCATATTCTTGTTATCGACGACAATTCGCCGGATGGAACAGGCGATATCGTTCGCGAGAAAATGAAATCTGAACCTCGCCTGCATTTGTTGTCTCGACCAGGTAAGCAAGGCTTGGGGCGTGCGTACGTTGCTGGTTTCAAATGGGCTCTCGAAAATGGCTACGACCTCGTCGTCGAAATGGATGCAGATTTCTCGCATCGCCCAGAAGATCTCGTAAAGATGTTGGTTGCCGTTGAGAATCTCGATTTCGCTATTGGCTCTCGCTACGTCGACGGCGGATCAACGGTGAACTGGAGCATGAGTCGCAAAGCCATTAGCCGAGGCGGAAGCCTTTACGCGCGCACGATTTTGGGTTTCCCGGTTTCTGATTGGACCGGCGGATTCAACGCGTATAAGCGTCATGTCTTGGAAGCACTCGATCTCGATACGATTCGCTCTGAAGGTTACAGTTTTCAGATCGAACTCAAATATCGCTCGCTCAAAAAAGGTTTTAAGCACGTCGAAGTGCCGATCGTTTTCGAAGATCGTCGGGTCGGTCAAAGCAAAATGAGTTCCCGCATTGTCGTCGAAGCCTTCACACGTGTATGGAGCATGCGTTTCGGGTGAAATCGATTTCGTTGTGCGTAGCTTTTCTGGTTGTGAGTTTCCTGTTCGCTCAGCCCGGCTTTGCGCAAAAAAAGAAAACTTCTGGAAAAAAAGCTGTCGTCATTACTCAAGGCGCGCAGATCTACGAAAAACCTGATTTTGACGCCAATGTGATTGGAACGGTTCAAGCCGGAAAGTCCGTCGTCGTTTCAAGCGGTACCTACGGCGCATTCGTGAAGTTCTATAAAATCCGAGTCGGTAAAACTCTCGGCTACATCGCTGATATCGATGTGAAAGTGGCGGGCAAATCAGCAGCTGGAAAATCGGCAAAGACAAAAACTCAATCGTCCGAAAAGAAGCCTTCCAAAAAGAGCGCTGAGCGCGAACGTAAAGAACCGAAGCCAGAGCCTCTTTATTTTTCGCGCTTCATCGGACTCGATGTTGGGAAAATCTGGTTCAAAGAGGGAATTTCCGGCATCGATGCCAAAGAGGGTTTGTTAACTTACGGACTTCGCGTCACCGGCCCCGATGTTCTTCTTGAAGGCGCCATTCTCGATTGGAACTTGATTCTCCATTACGGTGCGCCCTCATATTACGACCAACTTTCGGCGACGAAGCCCGCTGGCTTCGTTCTTTGGACAGACGC
>DATLHP010000048.1:0-7245 GCA_035539835.1 Bdellovibrionales bacterium | reverse complement strand
CTTCTTGATTGCCATCGTGATCGCGCCGCAGCTTCCGAATTCGAGTGGATTTCCATAGTCGCGGACGGTGTTCTCTTGTTCTTCGTCGCCCACAATCGTCGACCAGTTCGTTGCACCCGTCAGTGCCCGTTGAATCGCGTGAAAGCGTCCAATGGTCTTAAAGCGATCGCTCGAAGTTTCCATACTCTTGTCGCCAGTGAATGCAGCCCAGATCTCCGCGAATTCCGACACACCTGAGTCTTTGATGACATCCCAAAGAAGACGCGCGACAGAGAATTCGCGAAAGTTGCCTTCGCCATCAGAACCGGCTTCGGGTTTGTCTGCGTAACTTCCGCCTGAGGGATCAAGATACTCATCGAATGACGCGTTCGTAGCGCAAGTTGCTCCGACGCAATCGACATGTCCGTACGTGTCCCGATAATATGGATCTTGAGTCACGGCGGCTTGAAAGAAGTCAGCCCATCCTTCGCCCCACGCAAGCCGCGGATCGATGATTGAATCACCGTCATGGCTTCCGCCCGGAGAATCCGGTCGTGAATATTGATCTTCGATGAAGTGCCCATACTCGTGAATGATCACAGAGTTGTCGAAGTGATCCATGTCTTCAACGTCGGTATCGCCATTCACTCCACCGAGAATGTAGAGTTCTTTTTGTCCGGTGAGATAGTAGCTGATCGGACCCGATACTCCCGCATAGATGCCGGGGCTGACGCCTTTTTTCCAGTAGACATAGACGAGGGGAGCGATGGAAAACGGCTGACATTGCGCAAAAGTGTTGTCGCAGTCTTCCGTGGTCGCGCGCAGGTAATCTTGCGCATTCAAAATTTGATCGAGGATGTTGAAGGCGCCGCCTTTTAAATCACCAGTTCCTTTGGCGACGAGGTTCAGAGTCGGCGATCCAGTCGCCGTAACAGTTCCAGAAATCGCATACTCTGAATTATTGCTCGGAGTATCGATAACGTAAGCTGTGTTCTTTGAGTTGTTTGCTCGACTGAGAACTTGGACGGTATACGTCTTGCCGGTCTGCGGAAGTTTGAAGCTGTAATTCCCGGAGCCGTCAGTCTGCGCGCATTGAGCGGTTTTGCCGCTCGAATCGAGAATGCGCATTTCAGCATACCGAATTGGCTTGCGATTGAGTGCGGTAAAACCCTGAAGTGTATCGACTTCGAGCGAGTAACCACTGGCAACAGTGATCCCTAAAACGCGATCGCCAACGGCCTTCACATTTTCAACGCCCGTCGAAATATCATTGATTTCGTTGGTCAGAGCATCAACGACGGTTTCGGCATCGCATGTTCCACCACAGACGTAAGATTTAGTTTCAATGACATCAGGCACGGTGCCGGCATCATGTGTGACTTTCAGTCGAAGACTAAAGGTACCGGTTGTTGCTGAAGGCTTGAAGGCATTGTGGCCGTTTGGAATGACGCCGTTACCTTCGATTCGATATTCGTATTTTGCAGTCCCGGTGACTGTGATGCCCGAAGTGTACGCGACCGCATCGGAGCAATAGGCGCTGAATGATTTGCCAGCAGTTTCGCTGCTGACAGACTCAAGGGGGCCGCAACCTGCAAATGCAAGCATCGAGAGGATGATCAACAGATGAGAAACACGGCAACCAATAGACAGCAATCAAACCCTCGAGGTTCAGATGCAAAACTTATCGGTTTGGGGATCGTTTCCATCGAGCGAAACACTTCAAAGATTTGACGAATCTCGAAGCGATACGCATTGTGCATGCACTTGAAAAAACGTCGCCGATCGCTCACAATGAGACGCCTCATTGAAGGCATTTCGACGATTTTTTAGTCAGTGGGTCGCATGGAAAAGGGCTTTAACTCAGACATCGTTTTCAAAGGCATGAACTTCCACGTTCAGAGCGAAGACTGGGGCCAGAGCAATCCATATCTTGTCAGCCGGGTGTTTCAAGAAGGGGCGGTCATCAAAAGCGTGAAGACACCCTATTCGGAAGTCCTGGGAGTCAGTCGCTGGAGCCGACCTGTCTTCAGCCAAGAGGCGATCCGCACGGCGCTTCGCCAACAGCACGAGAAAATTCTAGACCTCCTGCTCAGCGGTCAGCTGTTTTAGCAACCATCGTCTAGTATTCGGGGCCGTCTCAGGTCAGTTAGACTGGTGAGACACTATGATTTCATTTTCTCATGTCTACAAAACCTACCCGGGTCCGGTTCACGCATTGCGCGGAATTTCTCTGGAAATTCAAAAGGGTGAATTCATTTTTCTAACGGGGCCAAGCGGCGCCGGGAAGACCACACTTTTTAGGATGATCTCTGCTTTCGACCGACCGAGCTCCGGTAAGGTCGCCATTGCGGGATATGACATCGGAAACATAACGGCGTCAGAAGTTCCGCTTTTCAGAAGAAAAATTGGGGTCGTCTTTCAAGACTTCAAACTTCTTCGCGGCCGTTCGGTTTTAGAAAACGTCATGCTTCCGCTCGAAATTCGCGGTGAACGCGAAACATCGGCCAATCGACGTGTCGATGAAATGCTCGATCAAGTCGGTCTCATCTACAAAAAGAACAGTCTGATCGAGCAGCTTTCTGGCGGAGAACAACAGCGAGTCGCAATTGCACGTGCTTTGATCCACCAACCAGGTGTTTTGATTGCGGACGAGCCGACTGGAAACCTTGATCCGCAGATGAGTGAAGAGATTATGGATCTCTTGGATCGTGTGAACGCACAAGGAACGACGGTTTTCGTGGCAACGCATGATCATGACCTCGTTCGAAGACGGGCGAAGCGAGTGGTTGAAATTCGAGACGGGGAAATCTCAAATGACAATCAAGGATGATTTGAGAAGCTTTCGTCGCTCTTGGGTTCATCACACTGGGATGCAGCTTGCGACGTTTAGCGTTTTGACGGCGACTCTCACTGTCACGGCATTCGTGCTGACTCTTGGGCTAAATTTGAATCGCGTTCTGGTCTCCTTTGGTGAGAATGTTCAAATTTCCGCGTATCTCATGGATGGTGTGAATCCGAGTCGAGTCGCAGCACTCGAAACAGAAATCAAAAGAGTCCCCGGTGTCGAGAAGATCACCTACATTTCACGTGAAGTAGCGACTGAAAATTTTCGTGGGCAGATCGCGAGTTACGCGCCGGACCTATTGAGTGACGCTGACTTTGCAAATCCATTTCCAGCGAGTTTCAGAATTAGTTTCAAAGGTGCAGTGAAGGGTCCTGAGGATCTTAAGGTCCTCGATAAACTGGCAAAGCGGCTTGGCGAACTCGACGGGGTTGAGGACGTTAGCTATGGCGAAAGCTGGGTCCGGAACTATTCTTCCTTTGTTTCGACAATCGCGGCCGGCGGCGTGACCTTGATGGTCGTGCTTCTCATTGGTGGCCTCTTTGTCATCGGCAATTCGGTGCGTGCGTCGATCGCGACCCGTCGCGAAGAGATCGAGATTCTAGAGTTGATCGGGGCGACGACACACATGATTCGCCGCCCATATATCGTTGAAGGCGCCTTCATGGGCGCAGCGGCTTCTCTTTCGGCGTTGATTCTGAACTTCTTTTTCCATCTCTGGCAGATGAATCTCCTGCACTCAAGTGTGGCGCTGGGGCGCCTTGCAGGTCAGTTCTCGTTCATGGGCTTCGGATTTTGCAGTCTGTTTATCGTTGGCGGCGCGGCGCTGGGCGCTCTTGGGGCCTACCTAACGATCCGAAGAATCAACACTGGTTGGTCCGCGCTTCAGAAAGCGAATGCATGAACTTTCGGGCCGCGCAGACTATCACTCTAGCCTTCGTGCTGACGTTGTCGGTGGCAGCGCATGCTGCAAAGAAGTCTGAGAGTCTCGCCGCCCGAGTGGAATCAACGAAACGTCAGATCGTTGAAGCCGATGTTCAGAAACGTCAGATTCTGGGATCTATTTATTCGATCCAAAAAAGAATGAAGAAGATATCCGCAGAAAAGAGTTCACTCACGAATGAACTCTTTCAGGCGCAAGACAACGTGCGAAGTATCGCTAAAATCATCAATTCTCTGGAAACCGAGATCGGTCGTCAGCGAACGCAGCTTCGGAAACGTTTGCGTACTCTCTACAAACTTTCTGGAGAAGGTTATCTCGGTGCGATTTTCGCAAACAGCAATGTCTATGAACTTGATGAAACTCTGCGGTTTCTGAAGATTGTCGCAGAGAGTGACTATCGTTTGATTCAAAGCTATCGCCAGAACATCGTTACCTACAAAGCGCATCAAGAGACGTTGAAGACTCAAGTGCAAAAACTTGTGGGCATCGAGAAGAAGATTAAGAAGCAGGAAAATCTTCTCGCTGATGAACAGCGATCAAAATCGAAAATCGTCTCGACTCTCGAGGACCAAAAGAAAAAAAGCATCGCACAAATCAAGAATCTTCGAGAACGCGTTCCTGTCGATTCTGAAATGGCCGAGCTCTTGAAGCCGTCCATCTATGAAAGACGTGGGATGCTCCCTGCTCCGGTTGCAGGCCAGGTCGTACAAGAATTTGGTCTCATCACAGACGAGAAATACAAAATCCGGCTCAGTCATAAGGGCCAAACATATGCGACGGAAACAGGTTCTCCTGTACAGGCCGTCTTCGATGGCACTGTCGCAAGGATTCTGAATCTCAAGGGATATGGATCAACCATCGTTATCGACCACGGAGATCACTACTATTCTGTGTATTCGCATCTTGCGAAGACGAAGGTGAAGTCCGGCGATACCGTTGCGAGAGGTACAATTCTCGCGGCGGCCAGCAAAACTCTCTATTTTGAACTTAGACATTTTTCAGAACCAGAAAACCCAGCCGCTTGGATCTCTCCGAACAAGGGATTTCCGAGCCAAGCGCGAGCCGACTAGATCAAACGGTCTTAAGGAGTTCCTATGCAGGCAAAACAACCACGACGTCGCATCAGACCACTTCTCGTCGTCTCGTTCTTGATCGGAATCGGTCTTGGCGGATTCGTCTTAGGGGCCGCAAGTTCCGATGCGGTTCTCGCGGTAGCGAAAGACCGTTATCAAGACCTTCAGATTTTCACGAAGGTCTTAAACCTTGTTCAGCAATACTACGTCGAAGAGGTCGACACACAGAAACTCATCTACGGCGGTATCAAGGGCATGCTTCAAGAGCTCGATCCGCATACGAACTTCCTGCCTCCAGAGGTTTACAAAGAATTTGAAAGCGAAACGGCTGGTGAATTCGGAGGTATCGGTATCGAGCTCACTGTTCAAAACGATGTTTTGACTGTGATATCTCCAATTGAAGATACGCCGGCTTACAACGCTGGAATTCAAGCCGGTGATCGCATCGTGGAAATCAACGGCGTTAGTACAAAAGGCTTTTCGTTGGCCGAAGCTGCGCAGCACATGCGTGGCAAACAAGGATCAAAAGTTCATTTGCGCATTTATCGCGATAGCTTTGATAAGCCACGAGAGTTCGTGATTGAGCGCGGAATCGTTAAAGTGAAGTCAGTTAAGTTCACTGACCTTGAAGACGGTTACGGATACGCACGACTGACGAGCTTCATCGAAAACACGGCGCCTGAGCTTGAGAAGAACATCAAGGCGATGCTTGCTTCTAAGAATGGTTTGAAGGGATTGATTATCGATTTGCGCCGCGATCCAGGCGGTCTTCTTGATCAAGCTGTCCGCATCAGTGATATGTTTCTTGAAAAGGGCACGATCGTCAGCACGATCGGTCGCAACAAGCGCGAAAAAGAAGTTATCTACGCGAAAAAAGAAGGAACGTTCCCTGAGTTCCCGCTCATCGTTCTTATCGATGAATATTCAGCAAGTGCGAGCGAAATTTTGGCTGGCGCCCTTCAAGACAACAAACGCGCACTCATCATGGGACAGCAGAGCTTCGGTAAGGGCTCAGTTCAGTCGGTTGTGAAACTGGGTGACGGTTCAGGGTTGAAGCTGACAGTGGCTCGCTACTACACGCCGAGTGGACGTTCGATTCAAGCCGAGGGCATTAAGCCTGACGTTCTGGTCGAAAACGTTGATCCAGAAGCGTACAAGAAAGCTGTCATCAAACGCGAAGTTCGCCGCGAACAAGACATCAGCGGACATTTGCTGGGTGACAAAGAGAAAGCGGCGGCGCCAAAGCCAAAAGAGGGCAAGAAGTCAGAAGATCCGATGAACTTCTGGTGGGTTAAAACTCCGACAGATAAGAATGTAAAACAGACTCCGCGAGAGAAACTCTTGAACGACGACTACCAAGTTCAGCAGGCCTACAACTATCTGCGTGCCTGGAAGGTCATGGAACGATTCCAGAAAGACGCCGGCGGCGAAGCTGGTGTCCCAGTGCTTTCGAAGCCGGAAGCGACCCCTGCACCGAAGAAGTCTTCAAAACAGTGATCGATCGCCACATCTCTGCGCCGTTCTAATGCGGCGCAAAGTTCTTTCATACTCGCGAATCTAGCGCCTAAACTGACGTTGTAACGGAGGTTGCTATGATTCGCGTTCTTCTTTGCTCGCTGGCTCTGGTGTTCATTTCGACTCCTGCGTTTTCGGCTGTGACTGTCGGATTCGAAAAGGGGAATAGTTTCACTACGGCCGATATCAGTGGTGACCTCACAATCACCTGTCGCGATATGATGGGTGGCGGATCAAAGACAGTGTTTGTTCACTGCTACGATTCTCCATTGAGTCCGTATGAATCAGGATACTTAGTCAGTTCTGGCGCTATCGATGCCGACAAAGTCGAGCTCGTCGCGACTCAAGCGGATGGCAAAGTAGAAAAGAAGTCTTCGAAATGGGACACGAAAAAGAATCGCAGCAGTAGCCGATTCAATTTGTGGATCGATACTTTGACGCAAAACAACCTTCTCGATGAGGGAAAGAACGTCGTCGCCTACACATTCACGAAAAAAGGCCAAGCCGTTCTGACAGGGTCTTTCGATGCGACGATTGATCGCGAACCAGCGCGCACTTGCGAGCCGGATTGGTACAACTCAACGAACTCGCGGGATTGTTCGAACCCGAGCTTTGCTTGCGATTCTTTCTTCTACAATCAGAACGATTGTCGTTAATAGATAAGCCGGCTCAATTGAAGAGTCGGCTTTTTTTCCTCTTCGAATTTCTCGAAACTTCGTTCGAAAATTTTTACGAGTTCGCTGGCTGAGATCCCTCGTGCGTCGAGCTCGGGCAGCGTGACTCCGGCCGTTCGTTTTTCTAAGCGATGGCCATCGTCTTGAACGACGAGCGACGTGTGAAATGCTTTTGGTGGTGTAAACGAGCGATTTTCGGTTTTCGCCAACCACTTTTGA